>CALSBD010000255.1:0-5518 GCA_943373055.1 Rhizobium sp. Q54 | reverse complement strand
TCACCACGCTCTTGAGCGCGATGATTTCGTTGACGACGTCGCGGATTTCCTCGCGCGCGCTCTCCGCATCAAGGCGGGCGAGCTGCGACAGGTCGATGGTGTCAATGAGCGCGGAGAAGATCGACGACTTGGTGTCGTAATAGCTCTCGTCGCGCGCGCGCCGTTCGGGCGCCGGCGCGGCACGCATTTGCGGGGTGTGCGCAGGCGCGCTCGACATGGGCGCCGGCGGTTGCAACGTGGCGGTCGACGCCGACGGCGGCGGCGCCGGCGGTGCCGAACCGCCAAGGGTTGGCCCACCGGGTGGGTTAGCGCCATGAGTTCCGCGTTTGCCGAACATTCCGAACCCTCATTGTTCAACAACGGCCATCCGCTTGCGCGTCCGAGCCGACATCACCCCGCCTTGCCGGGCCGAAGCTTGGCCAGCAAGGGCGCGAACGGCGACTTCTTGACCTTCTTGACTTCCGCCCGACCGGTCAGAACCTGGCCCAGCATCCGGAAGGTTTCCCCGATCGGGTGCTTGGCGTCGGTCTCGGCGATCATCTGGCCGTTATTGGCGGCCGTACCGAACAGGCCGGCATCGAACGGAATGACCGCGACGGCCTCCATTTCGAGCGCCTTGGCGAATTCGTCGGGCTTGATCTCCGGCCGCTTGGCGACGCCGACCTGGTTGAGCACCAGACGCGGCGGTCCGTCATTGGGGCGCGACGCCTTGAGCACGTCGATCAGGTTCTTCGCGTTGCGCAAATTGCCCAGATCGGGCGCGGCGACGATGACCACTTCGTCGGCCGAGCGCAGCACGCGGCGGACCCAACCGGTCCACATGTGCGGCACGTCGAGCACCACCGTGGGCACGCTGGCGCGCACGGTATCGACAATGGGATCGAACGCGGCGTCTTCGAAGTCGTAGGCGCGCTCCAAGGTCGACGGGGCGGCCAACAGGCTCAGATGATCGGTGCACTTGGCCAGCAAGCGATCGAGGAACACGTCGTCGATACGATCAGGCTGCGCGAGCGCCTCGGCAATGCCCTGGGCGGGGTCCTGATTGAAATCAAGACCCGCGGTGCCCCAGGCGAGGTCGAGGTCGGCGAGCACCACCTCGGTCTGCAAGGTGCGCGAGATCGACCAGGCCACATTGTGCGCCACAGTCGACGATCCCACGCCGCCCTTGGCGCCGACAACGGCGATCACCCGACCCAGCGGGCCGGCGTCGGGCGAGGAGTAGATGTCGCCAACCGAGCGGACGAGGTCCAACACGTCGAACGGGGCGACCATGTACTCGCTCACACCGCGGCGCATCAGCTCGCGGTAGAGGAGCACGTCATTGAGGTGGCCGACGACGACCACCTTGGTGCCGGCGTCGCACACGTTCGACAAGCGATCGATGTGGTCGAGAATCGCGGTCGAGGTCTCGCGCGATTCCACAATGATGAGGTTGGGCGTGGGCGCCGAGCCGTAGAAATCCACAGCGGCGGCGAGCCCGCCCATGTGGACCTTCACGTGGGCCTTGGCCAAGCGGCGGTCGGAGGCGGCGGCCTCGACCACCCGGGCGACAGCCTGGGTGTCACAGAAGGCCTGCACCGCGATTCGCGGGACCGGCTTGAGGCTATCGTCGCTGCGCGCATCCGCATCGGCGGCGCGGCGTTCGAGATCGGTGGGGCGCGTCATCGCGTGGACCTCTTCGCTCAGTTGCCGACGTCGGCCAAGCCGCGCGTCTCTTCCGGATACTGGGTGGCGGGCGACTGGCCCTTACGCCACGCTTCCAGCACGGTCTGGCGGCGCTTCATGTCGGAGCTCGCCTCCGCGCGCGGCGTCACGAAATCCATCGGATTGTCGATGACGGCAGCCAGGTTGGACTGATAAGCGCAGCCGAAATTGTAGTATTCGGTGTTTTCGTAGTTGACGCCCATGTCCTCGGGCCACTGGCCGCACTTGGTGGGCACCTTGGCCTTGATGCGCGGATAGCTCATGCGCACCGGCGCCGAGATCTGCGAATCATGGACTGAGTAGGGCTGCACCACGACGCCGCGGTCGATGCCGCCGCGCGCCAAGGCGGTGCGCATGGAGCCGACCAACCGCGAGACCGCGTGCTGATTGAGCGAGCCCTGCGGCACCTGGATGGTCATGTAGTGGGTGCCGTGGGTGCGCGCCTCTTCGGCGAAGGCCTGGATGACCTCCTGATGCTCCACGGGCATGGAGCTTTGCGCGGCCGACACCGGGATGTCGATGGTCTCGGCACCTTCCGCCAGAACGATCGGATGGCGCTGCTTGTAGTTCTCCGGCGTGATGGAGCCGGTGACACGAGGAGCGGGCGACGCGCAGCCAGCAAGACCGGCCGAGACGGCCAGAAGCATGGCGAGGGCGACGGGGCGCGCGACCGGACGACGGCGCGGCGCGGGAATCTGCACGTTAGACGCTGTCAACATGGTCGTGCACTCACTCGTAAATGAAGCCGATATGGCCGTTGTAGGACCCGGGCACCGAGCCACCGGCGCGCCGGCGGGTGATCTGGCCAAGGAAGAGATTTTGAGCATCGCTGGCGATCGCCAGGCCTTCATCGGGCCGGGTCAGCTGCTTGGGCGCGACCGGCTTGACGATGTAGGGGGTGACGAAGATGGCGAGCTCGGTCTGCTCGCGCTTGAAGTCACGCGAGCGGAACAGGTTGCCCAAGATCGGCAGGTTCATCAGCCCCGGGGTGCCTTCCATCTGCTGGCGCACCTCGTCGCGGATCAAGCCGCCGAGCACCATCGAGCCACCCGAAGGAAGTTCGAGCGTGGAGTCAGCGCGGCGAACGCGCAGGCCCTGCAGGGGCGGAATATTCGAGAGGTTGCCGCTGGTATTGTAGCCCGCGGCCAGTTCGGACACCTCGGTCATCACCTTGATGGAGATGCGACCGTCTGCGAGCACCACCGGCAAAAACTCCAGCGCGACACCGTATTGCTTATATTCGATGCGGACCGTGTCATCGTCGACGCCGACCACCATGGGGAACTCGCCACCGACCAGGAACTTGGCCTTTTCGCCGGAGATCGCGGTGATGGTGGGCTCAGCAAGCGTGCGCAGCACACCTTGTTGTTCCAGGGCGCGCAGCACCGCTTCGAAGCCGTGGTTGCCGATCGTACCGTTGGCGAAGTAGGCGTTGTTGGGCGCGCTGCCGTTGATGCCGTAGCCGTTGGACGTCAGCGTGCCGCCGGTGCCGCCGCGGATGAAGGGGTAGTTGTTGATGATTTGTGCCTGATTGACGGCGGCCAGCGTGGCCGCGCGCAGGTCGACACCGAGCTGCTTGACGGCGTTGCGCTGCACCTCGGCGACGGTCACCTTCAACAGAACCTGATCGCGACCCTTGACGGTGATGTTGGAGACGAGCGTGAAGCCGCCGCCGCTGCCGCTCTGGGAGCCGCCGCTGGACGAATCACCGGAACCGCCCGACGACCCCGAGCTGCCCGACGAGTCGCTTGAACCGCTCGACGACGTGTTCGACGCGACACCGACGAAGCCGGCGGCGATATCGTAGGCGCGGCTGGCTTCGGCCTGGTCGCGGACTTCGCCCGACAGGATGATGGTTTGCGGGGTGTATTCCACCCGGATGGTGTCGTTGCGCAGCACCCGGCGCAGCATCGCCTCCAAGCCCTTCATATCGGGCGAGACAACCACTTCGACGGAGCCGATCTGCCGACCATTGGCGCCGAACAGGAACACGTTGGTGGTGCCCAGCGTCTGGCCGATGATGAAGATGCGCCGATTGGTGCGCACCACCGCGTCAGCGATGCGCGGATTGGACACCAGGACGTCGCGCACGTCTTCCGACAGCTCGATGACCATCGACTTCGACTGGTGCAGCGTCACGCGCCGTCCGTCGATGCTTTCACCTGGGCCGAGCCGCATGGTGCGTTGGACATCGGCTTGCGCGTTGGCCGCCGACCAACCCGACAGACCATCAAAGCCAACGAGGGCCGTGGTTGCCAGGCTGATGGCCACCATCAAGGACCGAAGCGTTCTGCCGGCGCTTGAGCGAAACATGGGGACACTCCCTCGACCGTTCTGGTCACACTTGGGGCTAGACGTCATGGCATTTCCGATCCGAGCTGGTCCGATCCGAGCGTTCACTTGCGGGTCGTCACTTTGGTCACCACGCCGTAGCGCACGATCTTGACCGCACCCGACTGCGTGCCGGTATCGGCATCAACCGGTTGGTCGGCGTCGGCGATCGAGCGCAGCGCGAGCGAGATGGTGCCCAGCTGCATGGCTTGGGTCATCGTTTCCGCCTGGGCCGGGGCGAGCTCCAGCGTCGCGGTTTCCCGCGCCACCACAGCCGCCTCGCCGCTCTTTTCGGAGATCTGTTGGTCGATCGCCAAAATGCGGATGTTGTTGAGGATGGTCTCGGAGACGTAGGCGTCACCGCCGGCCATGCCCTTGGGCGCCGCGCGGGTCAAAATGACGTCGACGCGGTCATTGGGCAGGATAAAGCCACCGGCGGTCGACGAGGCCTTCACCTCGACCGCGACGGCGCGCATGCCAGCCGGCAAAATCACCGACATGAAGCCGCGGTCGGCTTTCATCAGGCGCGCCTCGCGCAGCGGTTCGCCGGAGACGAACGGCACGCGGGCCACTGAGCCGGCCAAATCTTCCACCGCGTTGGGCCGCGCGGACTTGGTGATGAGGAATTCGATCAGGTTAGCCTTGGGCCAATCCGTCCAAACGAGATCCTCGGCGGCGACGGTGGCGCCCATGCCAATGTCGCGGTTGGCGACGAGGACCTGCTCGGTCTCGATTTGCGGAGCGGCGGGGGCTTCGGCAACCGGAGCCGGGGCCGGCTCGCGGCCCGACATGGACAAGGCCATCACCCCGGCCAAGATGCCGGCGCCCAAGGCCACGGCCAGAACCATGATTTGCGCGGGTTTCATCGTCGATCCGTCCGAACTCAATGCGAAAACGCCCACATGGCGCCTCTCTCAAGCCCGCAGTGTCGACGGTAAAGGTCAAGGTAAGGTTAATGCCGCGTTGGCAAACGTGGTTACTGAAATATGACCGGGATGGAGCCTGCGAAAAACAACAGGGGCCGGCATACGCCAGCCCCTCAACCGCCCCAATGAGTGCAACCAAAACTATGTCTCGTCAGACTCACATCACCAGAGCCTGCATGAAGACACTTTGCGGATAGAGGAGGAACGCAGCAAGCGCGAGGGCGACGCCATACGGAACGCCGTTGCGATCGTCGTGCAGGCGAGCCACGAAATCGAGCCGCATCAACGACGCCGGCAAGAGCGAGCCGCGGAAATAAAGCACCGCCAGCGTCAACAGCCCGCCGAACAGCGAGAACAACACCAGATATTCAAGAGCGAGCGACCAGCCGAGCCACAACATGACCGCTGTGGCGAATTTGGCGTCACCGCCGCCAATCCAACCCGCCGCGAAGCAGCCGAAGCCGACCGCGAGGGTGAGGCCGGCGGCAGCTAGGTGCCAGCCGAACACATCAAAACCCATACCAGTCATGGGGGCGAGGATCAGGAAGGTGCCAATC
>CALSBD010000254.1:0-5532 GCA_943373055.1 Rhizobium sp. Q54 | reverse complement strand
ATCCGCTACGCGACACAACCCAAGACGCGGCCGCCGCACATCGCGGTGTTCTCGTCACGCCCCGATGCCATCCCGCCCGCTTATATCCGCTATCTGACCAATAGCTTGCGCGAATCGTTCGACCTGCCCGGTACCCCGATCCGCATCTCGCTGCGGGGTGGTGACAACCCGTATCACGACAAGGCGGCGAAGAAGTCGTAATGCCGCCTAAAGCTTTGGAAACTGCGGTATCCTGCGTTTTGAGACTGGGTGTGCACGCGCGAAATCGGATATAGAAAACGCAAAGCGAAAGCTGAAGAAAGCGATTCCCCTTGGCCCAATCTGACGACACCAAGCCGGGTGCGCCCGACCCGTCCGACATTCGACCGATCTCGATCACCGACGAGATGCGGAGGTCGTATCTTGACTATGCGATGAGCGTCATCGTCAGCCGCGCGCTGCCGGACGTTCGCGATGGTCTCAAGCCCGTGCATCGGCGCATCCTGTTTTCCATGCACGAGAACGGCTATGACTGGAATAAGCCGTATCGCAAGTCGGCCCGCGTTGTTGGCGACGTGATCGGTAAATACCACCCCCATGGCGACCAGGCGGTTTATGACGCGCTGGTGCGCATGGCGCAGGACTTCTCCATGCGCCTGCCGCTGGTGGATGGTCAGGGCAATTTCGGCTCCGTCGACGGCGATATGCCCGCGGCGATGCGCTACACCGAAGTGCGCTTGGCGAAGCCGGCGCACTCGCTTTTGGCCGACATCGACAAGGATACGGTCGATTTTCAGCCCAATTACGACAATTCCGAGCGCGAGCCGGTCGTTTTGCCGGCGCGGTTCCCCAATCTGCTTGTCAATGGCGCTGGTGGCATCGCGGTCGGCATGGCGACCAACATCCCGCCGCATAATCTGGGTGAAATCATCGACGGCACGATCGCGCTGATCGACAATCCGGATATCTCGATTGAGGACCTCATCGAGATCATCCCGGGACCGGATTTCCCCACCGGGGGCATCATTTTGGGGCGCGCGGGGATCCGGGCGGCTTATCACTTGGGCCGCGGCTCGGTGATCATGCGCGGGCGCGCGCGGGTCGAGACGGTCCGCTCGGGGCGCGAGGCGATTATCGTTTCGGAGATCCCCTATCAGGTCAATAAGGCCTCGATGGTGGAGAAGATCGCCGATCTGGTGCGCGAGAAGCGTATCGAAGGCATCGCGGAAGTGCGCGACGAAAGCGACCGCGAAGGCTTTCGCGTGGTCGTCGAAGTCAAGCGCGACGCGGTCGCCGAGGTGGTGCTCAACCAGCTCTATCGCTTCACGCAATTGCAGTCGTCGTTCGGCGCCAACATGGTCGCCTTGAACGGCGGCAAGCCGATGATCCTAAACTTGAAGGAAATGCTTCAAGCCTTTGTGGCGTTTCGTGAAGAGGTCATCAGTCGGCGTACCAAGTTCCTGCTCAACAAGGCGCGCGACAGGGCTCACGTGTTGGTCGGCTTGGCGATTGCCGTCGCCAATATCGACGAGGTGATCGCGCTCATTCGCAACGCGCCGGACCCGGCGACGGCGCGCGAGCAGTTGATGGCGCGCCATTGGCCGGCGCACGACATGGCCCCGTTGATTGCGCTCATTGATGATCCGCGCCACGGCATCGCCGAGGACGGCACGTATCGCTTGTCGGAAGAGCAGGCGCGCGCGATCCTCGATTTGCGCCTGCAGCGCCTCACCGCGCTGGGTCGTGATGAAATCGCCGAAGAGCTCAACAAGCTCGCCCGTGAGATCGAGGACTACCTGGCGATCTTGCGGTCGCGGGAGCGGATGCTGTCGATCATCAAGACCGAGCTTGCCGAGATCAAGGCCGAGTTCGCCACCCCGCGCAAGACCGAGATTCTCGATCTCGACGGCGAGGTGGAGGATGAGGACCTCATTCAGCGCGAGGACATGGTGGTCACCGTGACCCATGCGGGCTGGATCAAGCGGGTGCCGCTGTCCACCTATCGGGCGCAGCGGCGCGGCGGCAAGGGTCGCTCGGGCATGACGACCAAGGACGAGGATTTCGTCACTCGGCTGTTCGTGGCCAACACCCATTCGCCGATCCTGTTCTTCTCCACGCGTGGCCAAGTTTACAAGACCAAGGTGTGGCGCTTGCCATTGGCTGCCCCGCAGGCGCGCGGTAAGGCGCTCGTCAATCTGTTGCCGCTGGAGGCGGGCGAGAGCATCACCTCCATGCTGATCCTGCCGGAGAACGAGGAGGATTGGGGCGCGCTCGACGTGGTGTTCGCCACCACCAAGGGCACGGTGCGGCGCAACAAGCTGTCCGACTTCACGCAAATCAACCGCAATGGCAAGCGCGCTATGATCCTCGACGATGGCGAGGGCATTGTGGGCGTGGAGACCTGCACGGAGGCGGACGACGTTTTGCTGACGACGGCGGCCGGTCAGTGCATTCGCTTCTCCATTGATGATGTGCGCGTCTTCAAGGGGCGCGACTCCATGGGCGTACGCGGCATTCAGCTGCCCGAAGGCGACAGGGTGATTTCGCTCGCCGTGCTGCGCCACGTGGAGGCGACGGCGGACGAGCGGGCGGCGTATCTGAAGATGAGCCGTTCGGTGACCGGCGAGGACATGGGTGCGGATGCGTCCGATGCCGACGAGGAGGCCACGGCCGATACGGGCATCTCGCCGGAGCGGTACACCCAGATGTCGGCGGCAGAACAATATGTTCTCACGATTTCCGAGAACGGCTACGGCAAGCGGTCGTCCTCGTATGAATACCGCATCACCAACCGCGGCGGTAAAGGCATCGTCGCCATGGCGGTCAATGAGCGCAACGGCCGGCTGGTGGCGTCGTTCCCGGTCGAATCGGGTGACCAGATCATGCTGGTCACCAATGGGGGCCAGCTGATCCGCTGCCCGGTCGATGGCATCCGAATTGTCGGCCGTGGCTCGCAGGGCGTCACCGTGTTCAACACGGCGGACGGTGAGGCCGTGGTGTCGGTCGAGCGGGTCCGCGAGGACGAGGGCGACGACAGCGAAGGGTGAGGGGGCTTTCCCCCCTCGCTCTCCACCTACCAAGCGTTTGATTTCACCTCAACACGCGTTGAAATCAGGGGTGAGTAGGGGCAGCGCGGTGAGCCCGTGCCGCCTTGGCATCGTTTGATTTGATCGGTTGTTTTTGACCCATAGGGGTTTCACAGTGGCGTGAAGGGCGTATCGATGGCGCCTCGCCTTTGCTAGCGTCGCGGCCACATGACACCCATCACCGATCCGGCCCGCATCTTCACGGCGGCCTCCATCACCCTCCTGTTTGCGTCGTCGCTCACGGTGATGTCGAACGCCACCATTTCGGCGTCGCTGCCGTCGTTAGCCGATCATTTCCGCGAGACGCCCGGTGTTCAGGTGCTGGCGGGGCTGGTGCTGACGCTGCCGTCTTTGGGCGTGGCCTTGCTCGCTTTAATGGCGGGGGCAGCGGCAGACGCGTTTGGCCGACGGCGGGCGTTGATGGTTGGCCTTGTTTGCTATGGGCTTGCCGGGGCGTCGGGCCTGTTTGTCGATAGTCTGACGGCGCTGCTGATCGGGCGATTTCTTCTGGGTCTATCGGTCGCCATTGTGATGACATCGGCGGGCGCGCTGACGGGGGATTTGTTTGCCGGTCCGGCGCGGGAGCGCTTCTTGGGCCTGCAGGCGTCGGCCATGTCGGTCGCCGGCATCGTGTTTTTGTCCGCAGGCGGCTTTCTGGCCGCCGTGTCGTGGCGGGCGCCGTTTTCGCTCTATTTGGCGGCGTTTGTCATTTTGATTGCGGTGCTGTTCGTGGTTCCCTTTCGACGGGGCACGGCGGCCAGCGGACCGGCCAGCGCGCCGGCGGATCCGATGCCCTGGCGCACCTTGGCGGGCGTGGGCGCGGTCGCCGCGGTCGCCATGGCGGCGTTTTATATGCTGCCGGTCAAACTGCCGTTTCGGCTGCGCGAAATCGGTGTTGATGCGCCGTCCATCGCCGGCATCACGGTGGCCGCTTCAACGGTGACCTCGGCGCTGACGGCGAGCCAGTATGGTCGGCTGCGGCGATCGTTTTCCGGCCCCCTGATCCTTCAGATCGCGTTTGCGATCATGGCTGTCGGCTTCCTCGTGATCGGCGTGACCAACTCCTACGCGGTCACCTTGGGTGGCGTGCTGGTCACCGGCATTGGGCTCGGCGTGGTTTTCCCGGGGCTCTCGAGCCTTGTGTATCAAACCGCGCCGCCCGCGCGGCGGGGCTTGGCGATGGGCGTGTTCACCACCGCCATTTTTACAGGTCAATTCATCTCACCGTTCCTGTCGAGCGCACTCTCGACGTTTGATGGGCTGTGGGGCGCTTATGTGGGGGTAGGGCTGATGCTGTTGGCGTTTGCCCCGCTCATTCATCCCCTTGTGGCCCCGCGTCGCACTTGACAGGGGGCGTCTTGCGCCGAATTGAAACAGGCATAGCACTTGGGCTATCAGCATACGTTCGCCTCGAAAGTCCGCACCCCGAAGCTCGGGCTCCGAAAGCAGGTTTTCAGTGACCCTTCCCACGAAGACGCCCCTCCTTGATCAGTGCGTGACCCCCGATCGGCTTCGTCTCCTGCCTGAAAGCGCGCTGCGCCAAGTGGCCGACGAACTGCGTCAGGAAACTATCGACGCGGTGTCGGTGACCGGTGGTCACCTGGGCGCGGGGCTCGGTGTCGTCGAACTGACCGTGGCGCTTCATTATGTGTTTGATACACCACAGGATCGGCTGATCTGGGACGTGGGTCACCAGACCTATCCGCACAAGATCCTGACCGGCCGGCGTGACCGCATTCGCACTTTGCGTCAGGGCGGGGGGCTGTCGGGCTTCACCAAGCGGTCGGAGAGTGAGTATGACCCGTTTGGCGCCGCGCACTCGTCAACGTCGATTTCGGCGGGCTTGGGCATGGCCGTCGCGCGCGATCTGGCGGGCAAGGCCAACAATGTGATTGCGGTTATTGGCGACGGGTCGATGTCGGCGGGCATGGCCTATGAAGCGATGAACAACGCCGGTGCGTTATCGTCACGGCTCATCGTCATTCTCAATGACAACGACATGTCGATCGCCCCGCCGACGGGCGCCATGAGCGCCTATTTGGCGCGGCTGGTGTCAGGCAAAACATTCCGGGGCTTGCGCGAGACGGCGAAGTCGATCGTCAAGCGGTTGCCGAAGTTTGTTGAGGTGGGTGCCAAGCGCGCGGAGGAATACGCGCGCGGCATGGTGATGGGCGGCACTCTGTTCGAAGAGCTCGGATTTTACTACGTCGGCCCGATCGACGGGCATAACCTCGATCATCTGTTGCCGGTGTTGAAGAACGTGCGCGACAGTGAGCAAGGGCCGATCCTGATCCATGTCGTGACCCAAAAGGGCAAGGGCTATGGCCCCGCGGAGGCTTCCGCCGATAAGTATCACGGCGTGTCGAAGTTCGATGTGGTGACCGGCAAGCAATCCAAGCCCAAGGCGAACGCGCCGGCCTATACGTCGGTGTTCGCGAAAGCCTTGATCGAAGAGGCCCGTCACGAC
>CALSBD010000253.1:0-5550 GCA_943373055.1 Rhizobium sp. Q54 | reverse complement strand
AGGACGACGTGATCAGCTTCGCGATGCTCAGCGGTCTGGTGCACCCCGACGATATCGACCTCAAGGACCTCGCCAACCAACTGTTGACGTCAGACACCGTGACGATCGACACCGCGTTTCGGATGCGGGCGGCGGGCGGCGAGTGGATGTGGCTGCGGCTGCGCGCCGAGATCGTCGACTGCGCGGAGACCGGCTCGCGGCACCTCATCGGCATCGCCGCCGACATCTCCGAGCAAAAACGCATGGTCGATGCGGCCACCACCGCGGACATGCGCCTGCGCGACGCGGTCGAGACCATCTCCGAGGCCTTCGTTCTGTGGGATGGCGAACAGCGGCTTGTGATGTGCAACTCCAACTTCCGCGAGTTCCACAATCTCGATGAAAGCGTCGCCGTCGCCGGTGCATCTTATGACGACGTCATGGGGCAGTCGCGGGCGACCGTGCAAATCTCGCAGATCGCGCGCACCGAGCGCACGGCGCCGGGCGAGTGCGCTTTTGAGGTGCTGCTTGATGATGGCCGCTGGCTGCAGATCAACGAGCGGCGCACCAAGGATGGCGGCTTGGTGTCGGTGGGCACCGACATCACCGCGATCAAGACGCACGAAGAGAACCTGATGGAAAGCGAACGGCGCCTGATGGCGACCGTGACGGACCTCCGTCAATCACGTCAGAAGCTGGAGCTGCAAGCGCAGCAGCTTGTTGAGTTGGCCGAAAAGTATTCGCACGAGAAGCAAAAGGCGCAGGACGCCAACCGGATCAAGAGCGAGTTCCTGGCCAATATGAGCCATGAGCTGCGCACGCCGCTCAACGCCATCATCGGCTTCTCCGACGTGATGATCCACGGCTATGTCGGCGAAACGATGGGACCGAAGTATCAAGAGTACTGTCGGGACATTCACTCCTCGGGCAAGCACCTGCTGGCCGTCATCAATGACATTCTCGACATGTCGAAGATCGAAGCGGGCCGCATGACGCTTGATAAGGAGCCCATTGATCTTGATGCGTTGATCGAAGAGACCGTGCGCATCATCGCGGTGGAGGCCGACCATAAGTCGATCCGTCTGACGGCGGACCTGGAACCCTCCTTGATGGTGCATGCCGACCGCCGGGCGATCAAGCAGACGCTGTTGAACTTGATGTCGAACGCCTTGAAGTTCACCCCGCAAGACGGCTTCGTGAAGCTGACGGCGCGGGCGACCGCCGATGGCGCCACGCTTGTCATCGAGGACAGCGGCATTGGCATCGCGAAGGACGATCTGGCGGTGCTCGGCCAACCATTCGTGCAGGTGGAGAACCAGTTCACCAAGTGCCACAAGGGCTCGGGGCTGGGGCTCGCCATCGCGCGCTCGCTCGTTGAGATGCACGGCGGCACCATGGCAATTGCGTCCGAATTGGGCGTGGGCACGCAGGTGACCGTCGATCTGCCGTCAGGCCTCGTCGCGGCCTGATCGTCGCTTGAACGGTGAGCCCGCAGCTCCCGGGCTGGGGCCACCGGGCACCAGATGCTTGCCGCCGGGCACGGAGCGGGTAAGACAAGGGTGGCCCCCTCCCCGTTCCAGCGCGAGTGTCCGTCCGTGTCCGATGAAACGCCCGATGACCGCCGTCTGTTTGTCCGCCTGGGCGCGCCGATCAGCCCGCGGCAAAAGCGGCCGGCCGCACAGCGCATCGACGAGTTCGTCACGGATGCCCGCGCGGTCGAGGGCGGCGAGGCGATGGCACGGCTCGTTGAATCAAAGCCGACCGTGCGTGCCGTCCTCGAAGGGGTCGCCTGGGCGTCGACCTATCTCACCGACCTATTGCTTAAGGACCCCGTGCGCGGCGCTCGGGTGCTCAAGTCCGATCCACTGGAACACATTGACGCGATCATCGCCGACACCCGCGCGCTAAAGCCATCCTCGGAAGCCGAGCTCATGCGCGCGCTGCGGCTTGCCAAGGCGGAGGTGGCGCTTACCTTGGGCCTTGCGGATCTGGGACAGGTGCTCAGCGTCGACGCGGTCACCGACGCCTTATCTCGCTTCGCCGACGGGGCGCTGCAAGCCGCCATCCGCTTTGCGCTGAGCGAAGAAGCCGCGCGCGGACGCATCGCGCCGGCCGATCCGGAGGCGGCGGAAATCGGCTCGGGTTATATCGTGCTCGCCATGGGCAAATACGGCGCGTTTGAGCTCAACTACTCGTCCGACATCGACTTGATCGTGTTTTACGACCTGTCGGCGGCACCGGTGGAAGACCGTGACACCGCGCAGGCGTTTTTCGTCAAGGTGACGAAGCGCATCGTCAAGATCATGCAGGAGCGCACGCCCGACGGGTATGTGTTCCGCACGGATCTGCGCTTGCGGCCGGATCCCGGCATCACGCCGATCGCCCTGTCGGTCGATGCGGCGCTCCAGTATTACGAGAGCCTTGGGCAGAACTGGGAACGCGCGGCCATGATCAAGGCGCGCGCGTGCGCTGGCGATATCCCGGCTGGCGAGCGGTTCTTAAAGGAGATCGTGCCGTTTATCTGGCGCAAGTATTTCGACTTCGCGGCCATCCAGGATGTCCACTCGATCAAACGGCAAATCCACGCCCATCGCGGCCATGGCGAGATCGCCGTCGCCGGCCACAATGTGAAGCTAGGGCGTGGCGGTATTCGTGAGATCGAGTTTTTCGTACAGACCCAACAACTCATCGCCGGTGGCCGCGCGCCGGGCCTGCGCGGCCGGCAGACGATCGACATGCTCGATCGGTTGGCGAAGGCCGGCTGGATTGAGCCCAAGGTGCGCGATGAACTCACCGAGGCGTATCGATACCTTCGCCAAGTTGAACACCGCATACAGATGGTTGCCGACGAGCAGACCCATTCCTTGCCGGAGGATGACGCGGGACTTGATCGTATCGCGCGCATGATGGGTGCATCAGGCCACAAGACATTTGCGACCCAATTGCTCAAACGGCTCACCACCGTGCAGCGCCATTACGCGCGCCTTTTTGAAAATGCCCCGGAGCTGTCCAAGGACGCGGGCAATTTGGTCTTCACCGGGGATGACGATGACCCTGGAACACTGGAAACCTTGACGCGGCTTGGCTACAAAAACCCCAAGGCGGTGACCGAGGCCGTGCGGGCTTGGCATTTTGGCCGCTATCCGGCCATCCGCTCGGCGGCGGCGCGCGAGCGGCTGACGGAAATCACGCCCGCCCTCATCGACGCGCTGGCCGCCACCCGCAACGCCGACGCCGCGTTCAGCGCGATGGACGACGTGGTGCGCAAGCTGCCGGGAGGGTTCCAATTGTTCGCGATGCTGCAAGCCAATCCTCACCTTTTGCGGCTGATGACCGACATCCTGGGCACCGCGCCGAAGCTGACGGAGGCACTGGTGCAGCGGGTGCACAGCCTCGACAGCGTGCTGGACCCGGCGTTCTACGGCACCTTGCCGACGCGGGCCCACTTGGCGGAGCGGCTTGATAGCTTCCTCCGCGAGGCAAGGCTCTACGAGGACATCCTCGACCGCGCGCGCATCTTTGGCCAAGAGCAGCGCTTCCTCATTGGGGTGCGGGTGCTCACCGGCACGTTGTCGGCGGGCCAGGCGGGTGTGGCTTACGCCACTTTAGCGGAGCTGTTGGTCGATCGGCTGTTCGAGGCGACCGTGCAAGAGATGATCCGGCTCAATGGCGCCGTGGACGGCGGCCGCGCGGCGGTCGTCGCCATGGGTAAGCTCGGTGGGCGGGAAATGACGGCCGCGTCGGATCTTGACCTCATGCTGCTTTACGACGCGCCAGACGGCGTCGACGCCTCATCGGGCGAGCGGCCGTTGATGCTGTCGACCTACTACACCCGTCTCACGCAGCGCTTGATCGCGGCAATCTCGGCGCCAACGGCGGAAGGGCGGCTCTATGACGTCGACTTCCGGCTGAGGCCATCGGGCAACAAGGGACCGGTGGCGACGCGACTGGCGGGGTTTGTCGACTATCAAACAACCGAGGCTTGGACGTGGGAGCACATGGCGCTCACGCGGGCGCGGGTGATCGCGGGCGACGAGAGCCTCGCGCGGGATGTTCACGACGCGATCCTGAAGGTGCTCGTCACCGCGCGCAAACCTGACAAGGTCCGCGCCGACGTCTTGGAGATGCGCCAAACGATCGAACGGGAAAAGGGCGGCGCCTCGCGCTGGGACATCAAGCAAGCACGCGGCGGGCTCGTCGATGTGGAGTTCATCGCCCAGTATCTCATGCTCGTGCATGGCCCCAAGACGCCGGCGGTGCTGGCGTCCAACACCGGCATCGCGCTGCATCGGCTGCAGGAGGCCGGGCATTTATCGGCGGGCGATGCCGACATTCTGCTGCCCGCGTTCCGGCTTTATAACGCGCTCACGCAGGTGCTGCGGTTGGCGATTGATGGCGCGTTCGATCCGCGCCTGGCACCGGGCGGCTTGATCGAGCTGTTGCTGCGAGCGGGCGAAGCGCCGAGCCTGGCCAGCCTTGAGGTGAAGCTCGACGAGATGCAAGAGAGCGTCCGCGCAGTGTTCGAACGTGTGGTGGGCCCGATGGCGACGGCGGCTACATGACGGAAGTTTAATCTCCCCGCACGGCTGCGGAAAGGTTCCCGCTCTTAAGGTCACCTCATCGCAATACACCCGGCACGGGCCGGGCGATGAGGAGACAACGACATGACACCGTCCACGAAGCTGATCCTGGCCACTGTTCTGGGTGCCACCTTGCTGGGCACCGCCGCCTACGCTCAATCCGGCCCTGGGCCGGGCGCGGGCGAAGGGCCGGGCCTGTTTGGCTTGTTCGACGATGAAGGTGGCGAGCGCATGGGCGGCCACGGCCCGCGCTGGCAGACGGCGGAAGGCGGCGGCCACGGCTGGCGTCATGGGCATGGTGAAGGCCGTCGGGGCGAAGGCCGTGGTGGCGAAGGCCGCATGGGCGAGCGCATGTTCGATCGGTTCGATGCTGACGAAGACGGCTTCATCAGCGCGGCGGAAGCCACTGCCCCCGCCGACCGGCGCTTCACCGCGTTTGACGCCGACAAGGATGGCAAGGTGACCAAGGCCGAGATTGAGGCGGAAATCCTCAAGCGGCAGGCCGAGCGCATCGATCGCATGATGACCCGCCTGGATACCGACAAGGATGGCGCGATCTCGAAGGAAGAGGCCCAGGCCCCGTTCGCCAAGCGCTTCGCCGACGCCGACGCAGACAAGGATGGCAAGGTCTCCAAGCGCGAGGCACGCCGCGCCATGATGGAATGGCGCGAAGAGCGCCGCGGCGGCTTCGGCCCCGGCCGGCTTTGAGGCGTTCAAATGACTGAAGGGCGTGACGGGGGCGCGTGAGCTTTCGCACCCCCACGCCTCAAACGAGCGCGCCCCGGCGCGCTCGACGATACGAGCTGTTCGTTTTGGAAGACCTCCCGTTTGCCTCGCGCTCCTCGATACCCATCGGGGAGCGCTTTTTCGTCTATGCGGGCGGTGCCGGAAAACCTTTGAAATCCATGAGACATATCAAGGAAGTCATCGCGCGCGGGCGCCATGGTGGAGCTCGCGCGCTCCGCTGGGGTTGCCGTCGTAGCGGCACCCA
>CALSBD010000252.1:0-5573 GCA_943373055.1 Rhizobium sp. Q54 | reverse complement strand
CCGATGCGCTGCGGCGGGATGTGTTTGTCGCCTGCGATCTCGATGCCATGCGCGAGAGCGTGGCGCGCAACGAGGCGCGTGCCGACCAACCGGCCGGCTTTGCCTTGGTCGAAGGCGGGCTGCGACCGTCGATCGAGACCTCGCTGCACGCGGTCTTCCGCCAGCGCGTGGTCGTCCACGTGCATTGCGTCAACACACTCGCCCTGGCGATCCGCGCCGATGCCGAGGCCGCCTGTGCGAAGCGTCTTAGCGGTTTCCATTGGGCGATCGTGCCGTACGCCAAGCCGGGGGCCAATTTGGCGCGCCAGGTTAAGGCCGTGCTGTCGCCTGAAACCGATGTGATCGTGCTGCGCAATCATGGGCTCATCGTAGCGGCCGAGACGGTCGCGGCGGCCGATGATCTGTTGAGCCGGGTGATTGCCGCGTTGAGCGCGCCGCCGGTTACGGTCGCGCCGGATCTCCAAGGATTGGCGGCGCGGGCTGGCGATGGCTATTTCGCACTTCCCGCCGACCATCCGCTCCACACGGTCGCCCGTCTGCCACGCCTGTTGGAGGCGGCGGACAGGGGCAGCCTTTATCCCGACCACGTGATCTTTTGCGGGGTCGGCGCGCCGATCCTGCCACTCATGGAAACGCCCGGGACGGTCGCCGCGCGCCATCGCGCCGCCGGTTGGCCCGCGCCGGCGTTTATGCTCGTGCCGGGTCTGGGCGCTCTTATTCGGGACGATGCGTCGGAGGGCGCACGGGCCTTAGCGCGATGCTTGGGCGACGTGCTCACGCGTCTAGAGCCGGGTGCGTCCGTCGTGCCGCTGTCGGAGGCGCAAAACGCCGAACTGATCGACTGGGATGCCGAAAAGTATCGGCAGCGGCTCAATGCCGGCTGAGGCTTTGTATTTGGGCCTTGATCTTGGCACCTCGGGCGCACGTGCCGTGGTGATCAATGAAGACGCCCATGAGGTGGCAACGGCGAAGTCGGCGATGGCTGCCCATGGCGACGATCCGCGCGATCCAGCCGTGTGGTGGGCGGCGGCGGTCGCGGCTGTTTCGGGCGCGCTTGGACAGGTCAATGCGCGCGCGGTTCGCGCGGTGTGCGTTGATGGCACGTCGGGCACCATGCTGGCCGTGGACGCGGTCGGGTGGCCGGTCTCGGGCGGGCTGATGTATAACGATGTCTGCCCGGAGGCAGCGATCATCGAGGCGATCGCGCGCCATGCCCCGGCCACCTCGGCGGCCCATGGGCCAACATCGGGGGCGGCGCGCGCGATCCTGTTAGCCCGGCTTCATCCCGCACGGGTGCTGCATCAGGCTGATTGGATTGCGTTTCAGCTCAGTGGCCAGATGAGCAGCGACGCCAATAACGCGCTCAAGACGGGCTATGATCCCGTCGCGGCGGCGTGGCCCGATTGGATGGCGGCGGCCGGCGTGCGCCGGGAGCTGTTGCCGCCAGTGTTGGAACCTGGCGAGGTCGTCGGTCCGGTGACGGCCGACGCGGCGGCGCGCTTTGGCCTGCCGGCCGATTGTCGCGTGGTGGCCGGCACGACGGACGGCTGCGCGTCGTTCCTGGCGACCGGGGCGAGCCAGCCGGGCGAGGGGGTGTCGGCGCTGGGCACGACGCTGACGGTCAAGCTGTTGTCGGGCCGGCCGATCTTTGCGCCGCAGTTCGGCATCTATAGCCATCGGTTGCTTGGCCAGTGGCTCGCGGGCGGGGCGTCGAATACCGGCGGGGCCGCGTTGCTCAAGCACTTCAGCGCCGATGATATGGAGCGGCTTTCGCCACTGATCGATCCCGTCACCGAGACGGGGCTTGATTTCTATCCACTCCCAGGGATCGGCGAGCGGTTTCCCATCTGCGATCCAACGATGCCTTCGCGCGCCACGCCGCGGCCGGCGAGTGATGTCACGTTTTTGCAGGCGTTGTTTGAGGGCATTGCGGGCGTCGAGGCGCTTGCCTATCGGCGTTTGCAAGAGCTCGGCGCGCCCGATCTCGTGAGCGTGCGCAGCGTGGGCGGGGCGGCGGCGAACCCGGCGTTCACCCATATCCGCGCGCGCCGACTGAACCGGCCGATGGCCGCGCCGCTGTCGGGGGAGGCGGCGTTCGGCGCGGCGCTGCTCGCCAGGCGAGGGGATGGCCGATGACCCCCACCACGCTGGCGGCACTGGCCGCGCGGTATGACGCGTTCCTGATTGATCAGTTCGGCGTGCTCATGGATGGGCGCGGTGCCTATCCGGGCGCCGCGCAGGCCCTGGCACGGCTCGCTTCGACGGGCAAGCCGATCGTGCTGTTGTCCAATTCCGGCAAGCGATCGACGCCCAATGAGGCGCGCCTCGAGCGGCTTGGCTTCGCGCGCGACACGTTTCGCACGGTGCTGTCGTCGGGCGAGGTGGCGTACCAGCTGTTGGCGGTGCGGGGTTTAGCGGCGGGCACGCGGGTGTGGTGGCACGCGCGCGACGGTGATCACAGCGTCGTGGACGGGCTGAGGCTTGTGCTGGTCAACACGCCTGCTGAGGCGGACCTGTTGTTGTTGGCCGCCAGCCGCGCGGATGAGATGAGCCTTGAGGCCTACCGCGCCCTGCTGGCGCCGGCCGCGCACGCGCAAGTGCCGATGATGTGCCTGAACCCCGACCTGGAGATGCTCACCAGTGTCGGTAAGTGCCCGGGCGCCGGGCACATCGCCACCCTCTACGCTGGCCTTGGCGGATCAGTGGAGTGGGTCGGCAAGCCACATGCGGCGCTCTATGCCGCAGCGGCGGCGCTGTTGCCGGGGATCAGCGCCGATCGGATCGTGTGTATTGGCGACAGCCCCGCGCACGACGTCGTCGGTGGGCGCGCAGCGGGACACGCGACGGCCCTCGTGCGCACCGGCATCCATTCGGATGAAGACGACACCGCGGTGCTCGCCTTGTGCCGCGCGCTGGGCGCCCTGCCTGATCACCTTTTGCCCCGCTTCGACTGGCCGGAGGCCTGAATGCCCTTCACCCTTTCGCTCAACACCAATCCACTGGTGAACCGGTTCGCCGATCCCGATGATCTCATTGAGACCATTGCGCGCGATTTGCGGATCCGGGATGTGCAACTCACCCATGAGTTCATTAATCCGAGCTGGCCGGCGCACACCATCCGCCGGCTGACGCGCGATATGACGGCCGCGCTGCGGCGCACCGGCGTGCGGATCACTAGCGGCATGACGGGACCCTATGGTCGGCTCAATCACTTTGGCCATCCCGATGCCGAGGTGCGGCGCTATTACATCGACTGGTTCAAGACCTTCGCGGACATCACCGCCGATCTGGGCGGACACTCGGTCGGCACTCAGTTCGCCATCTTCACCTATCGCGATTTCGACGATTTGGCGCGCCGCGAGGCGCTCATTGAAATCGCTATCGAGGGGTGGGCGGAGGTGGCCGCGCATGCCAAGGCGGCGGGGCTGTCGTTCGTGTTTTGGGAGCCCATGAGCATTGGGCGCGAGTTTGGCGACACCATCGCCTCGGCACTTGCCCTGCAGGATCGGTTGACGGCGCGCGGCATGGCGATCCCGATGTGGATGATGGCCGACATTGACCATGGCGACGTGACGAGCCCGAACCCGGATGACTATGACCCCTACGCTTGGGCCCGTGCGGTGCCCCCAGTGTCACCGATCATCCACATCAAGCAGAGCCTGATGGACAAGGGCGGGCACCGGCCGTTCTCCGCCGCCTACAATGCGGTCGGCCGCATCCAGCCTGAGCCGCTCCTGGCGGCGTTTCGATCGGGCGGCGGCGTCGACAACGAGATTTGCCTGGAGCTGTCGTTCAAGGAGCGCGAGCCCAATGATCGCCAAGTGATCCCACAGATCGCCGAAAGCATCGCGTTTTGGGCCCCGCATGTGGATACCGGCGTGGCTGACCTGAACCTGTGAGCGGGTGTGAGAGGCAATCGATGAGCGAACCGGCGGTCTGGATCGGCACCAGCTTCAAGATGAACAAGACGCTGAGCGAGGCGCAGGCGTTTGCTGACGGTCTACGCGCAGCTGACAATAGGCGCGATACACGCATTCAGAGGTTCGTGATCCCGCCCTTCACCGCCGTGCGAGAGGTCAAGGCGATGTTGGCCAGCACCTCGGTCAAGGTGGGCGCGCAGAACATGCATTGGGCCGATCACGGCGCCTGGACCGGTGAGATCAGCCCGGTGATGCTGACCGATTGTGGGCTTGATCTGGTGGAGCTCGGCCATTCGGAGCGGCGCGCGCATTTTGGCGAGACCGACGAGACGGTCGGCCTGAAGGTCGAGGCGGCGGTGCGCCATGGGCTCATCCCGCTCATCTGCATTGGCGAGACGGCGGATGAGAAGGCCGCCGGCCGCGCCGGCGAGGTGCTGGAGCGGCAAGTGCGCGGTGCGCTCAGCCGGCTTGAGGGCGAGGCGCGCAACGCACCGTTGTTGCTTGCGTATGAGCCGGTGTGGGCGATTGGCGACAAAGGCGTGCCCGCGACGCCAGCCTATGCGGACGCCCGGCAAGCCGACATCAGTGCGATTGCAGCGGCGGTGCTGGGTCGGCGCGTTCCGTGCCTTTATGGTGGCTCGGTGAACGCGGACAATTGCGCGGAGTTGATTGCCTGTCCCCATGTGGACGGGCTGTTTATCGGCCGATCGGCGTGGGCAGTGGAGGGCTACCTCGATATTGTCGCCCGATGCGCCAAGGTGATGTGACAGGAGGACGTCATGAAACTAGCAATCGCGGGCGATAGCGCCGGTGAGGATCTCGCCAAGCTGTTGGCCGAGCACCTCAAGGGCAAGTGCGAGGTGTTCGAAGTGAGCCGCACGTCGGCGGGGCCGGATGCCTACTACGCCAACCTGTCGGATCGGGTGGCGAGCGGGGTGATGGCGGGCACCTACGACCGGGCGATCCTGGTGTGCGGCACCGGCATTGGCGTGTCGATCGCGGCCAACAAGGTGGCGGGCATCCGCGCGGCCTTGTGCCACGATACCTATTCGGCAGTGCGCGCGGCGTTGTCGAACAACGCGCAAATCATCACCATGGGCGCCCGGGTGATCGGGCCTGAACTGGCGAAGACCATTGCCGAGGCGTGGCTTGCCGAGACCATGAACTTCGATCCCAACGGTCGCTCGGCGGCCAATGTGCGCGCGATCGACGATGTGGACCGCAAGTATACCGGGCGGGAGAGCGCGCCGGCGTGCTGAGCTTGTGTGTTTTGGGATGATGCGATTGAGGCGGCCTGTCACGGCCGCCTTTTTTTACGGCGGCACGGCGGGACGTGCGACTTTTGGACATTTTCGGGTTCTTGATTGCGCGCGCGTCTTGCGGCAGGACAACACAACCCAGGACTTTTGGTTCGGCCCGTTCGGTCGACCGCCACGCTGCCCCATTCTCGACGGACCTTAAGGAGGCCCGACATGGCTCGCATCACCCTTCGCCAGCTTCTCGATCACGCCGCTGAAAACGGATATGGCGTCCCGGCCTTCAACATTTCCAACATGGAACAGGGCCTCGCGATCATGGCGGCGGCCAAGGCGTGCAACGCGCCGGTGATCTTGCAAGCCAGCCGCGGCGCGCGCGCCTATGCCAATGACCGGG
>CALSBD010000251.1:0-5581 GCA_943373055.1 Rhizobium sp. Q54 | reverse complement strand
CTATGACAGCGATCGCCAGCGTGTCGGTGGCGCACAAAATGGCGGTCGGTCGCGGCGAGACGCCGACAAGCCGATCAGCCGCTACCCGCACCGCCTCGTCATCAAACGGCGCCGCCGTTGCCTGTGCGTCGGGATTAAATGCAAGCCCCGCCGCGCGAATGGCGCGCTCAAAACCGCGCCGACGCAGTACCGCGAAGGTGAAAATCTCACTGGCACCGAAAAAGCCGAACCGACGGTGCCCAAGCCCGGCCAACAGGTCGACAGCCTGGGTGAAGGCCGCTTCGCCGTCGGTGTCATACCAGGAATAGTCCGCCTCGGCGCCCAGCACCCGCCCGTGCACGACGAACGGGAAGCCTCGCTCCATTAAGAGGGCCACGCGCGGATCATCGACCGTGGTGCGGTTAATCACCATCGCATCGACGCGGCGACCATCGACCATACGGCGAATAACATCGAGATCGCTTTGCCCGCCGGCCACGGTGGCGATCATCAGATCGCGCCCGCGCGCCACCAAGCCTTCAGCCAAGCCCGCGACGAACTCGCCCAGAAAGCCGTCCATCATGCGGCCATCGCGCACCGGCAATGGCAGGCCGATCAGGCCCGTCTTGCCCGAGGCGAGCATGCGGCCGATCTGGTTGGGCACATAGCCCATGGCCTTGGCGGTGGCGAAAATGCGTTCCCGGGAGGCCTCGCTCACTTCGGTGTAGCCGTTCAAGGCACGCGACACCGTGGTGATCGACAAACCCAACCGATCGGCAATCTCCTTCAACCGCGGCTGCCGGCGATCCGACATGCGGTCCTTCCTCCCTTATGGTCGTTTTTTTATGTTTCAAAACGTTTTGAAAGGTTGATAAATCGATTAGGCCCATTTGTCAAGTCAGAACACCCAAGGATCCGCCGCCGATGACGCGCCCCGGCCCCCGGCCCGCTGGACCGGTGCTGCGCGGCTGGCGCGCGCCGCGTCTGCGTCAAGCGCTCTGGACCTTACGGGCACGGGCGGGCATAGCTCTCAGCCGTCCTTGGAGCCCTCATGCCCACCTTCATCGCCTTGGCGGCAGCCGCGTTTCTCTCCACACTGGTGATGCGCATGACCGATCCGGTCTTGCCGATCCTGGTGACGGAGTTCGCCGTCAGCCCGGCTCAGATCGCCTGGCTCGCGACCGCCTACGCAATCCCATATGGCTTGTTTCAGCTGGTGTTTGGCCCGCTGGGCGATCGGTTCGGTAAGCTGCGGATCGTGCGGGTGTGCGTGGTCGGGCTCGGCGTGTCGCTCATCGCCACCGCGCTGGCGCCCAGCTATGCGACCATGCTGGCCGCGCGCTTCTTCTCCGGCGCGATCGGCGGCGCCATCATTCCGCTCGGCATCGCCGCCTTAGGTGATCGCGTCGCGCTGGAGAAGCGTCAGGCCGCCCTGTCCCGCTTCATGCTCGCCGTGATCGCGGGCACCTTCTCGGGCGGCTTCGTAACCGGCCTCCTGGCCGAGGCGCTACCCTGGCGCACGATCTTTCTGCTTTATGCGGCGACCACGATTGCCATTGGCGTGTCGATGTTCGCTTTGCCGCGGGCCGGCAAGACGGTCGCCGTCGACCTATCGCCGCGCGGCTTTTATGAGCGCTACCGCGCGATCCTCCAAAAGCGCGGCGCGCCGGTGTTGCTTGTACTCGTGTTCTTCGAGGGCGCGCTGATGTTCGGCGCCCTGCCCTATCTGTCGATCTATTTCCACGATCAGCGCGGCTTTTCTTATGGCACCATCGGCGCGGTGCTGGCCTGCTTTGGGCTCGGTGGCGTGATTTATTCAGCCATCGTCACGCAGGCGATCGGTCGGCTCGGGCCCTACCGGCTGTTTGCGATCATGGCCATCGTCGCCGGCCTCGCCAATGCCGCCCTCGCGCTCGCCTTGCCCACCCAGCTCTATGCCGTTGCCTGGGCCGCCGCGGGGCTTGGTTTTTATGGCGCGCATAATGTGTTGCAGGTGCGCGGCACCGAGCTCGCCCCTGAGGCGCGCGGCTCGTCAATCGCCTCGTTCGCCTTCTCGTTCTTCATTGGCCAAGCGTTCGGCCCCATCCTCGTTGGCTGGTTGATCGTACTGGTGGCACTGCCGGCCGCATTCGGGGTGGTGGGCGCGCTGTTGATCGTCTTCGCGATTCTGGGCGCCCTCGCCATCCGCGCGGTGGAGGCACCGCGCGAACCGACAGCCTAAGCGTCGTTGGGATCAACCCAGGCCGGGCGCGCCCGCTTTTACGAGGCGATAGATGAGTGAGTCCATCAGGGCCTGGAACGAGGCGTCGATAATATTCTCCGACACGCCGACGGTGAACCACGACTGACCGTCATTGGTCTTGCTTTCAATAAGCACCCGCGTCGTCGCTCCGGTACCGCCGTTCAAAATCCGCACCTTGAAGTCGACAAGCTCGAGACCGTCGATATAGGCCTGATAGCGGCCGAGATCCTTGCGCAGCGCGCGGTCGAGGGCATTGACCGGACCATTGCCTTCGGCGGCCGAAATGAGCACCTCATCGCCGATCTTCACCTTTACGGTTGCCTCGGTGAACGTGACGAGTTCGCCCACCGCATTGTAGCGCCGCTCCACGTTCACTTTGAACCGTTCGACATCAAAGAAGTGCGGCACCACGCCCAATGTCTGGCGCGCGAGCAGCTCAAACGAGGCATCCGCCGCCTCGTAGGCAAAACCCTTCGATTCCTTCTCCTTGACAAGCGCCAGCAGCCGGTCGAGCCGCGGATTGTCCTTCGCCACTTCAAGCCCCAGCCGCTGGAGCTCGGCCAACAGGTTCGACTTGCCGGCTTGATCCGAAACCAGCACCCGGCGCCGATTGCCGACTGAGTCCGGAGTGACATGCTCGTAGGTGCGCGGATCCTTGACCAGCGCGGAGGCATGAATGCCCGCCTTGGTCGCGAAGGCCGCCATGCCGACATAGGGCTGGTGCCGGTTGGGCTGCCGATTGAGCATCTCATCAAACGTGCGCGACAGATGGGTGAGATCGGCGACCGCGGCCTCGTCCACACCGATCTCGAAGCGATCGGAAAGCTCCGGCTTCAGCTTCAAGGAGGCGATCAACGTGACGAGATTGGCATTGCCGCACCGCTCGCCAATGCCGTTGAGCGTGCCTTGAATGTGGCGCGCACCTGCCCGTACGGCAGCGAGCGAATTGGCGACCGCTTGTTCGGTATCGTTGTGTGCGTGGATGCCCACATGGCTTCCCGGCACCACCTGGGTCACGGCCTCAACAATCGCGGTGACCTCATGGGGCAGCGTGCCGCCATTGGTGTCGCACAACACCACCCAACGCGCGCCCGCCGCATAGGCCGTCTTGGCGCACTCAAGCGCATAGGTCGGGTTGGCCTTGTAGCCGTCGAAGAAGTGCTCGCAATCGACCATGGCCGTCTTGCCCGCCGCGATAGCAGCACCGACCGACTGGCGAATGCCGTCCAGGTTCTCCTCCAACGTGGTGCCGAGCGCGACGTGGACGTGATAATCCCACGACTTCGCCACGAAGCAGATCGCATCGGACTGCGCGTCGATGAGCGCCTTGAGCCCCGGATCATTGGAGACGGAAACACCCGCCCGCTTAGTCATGCCGAATGCGGTGAAGGCAGCTCGTGTGGTGCGCTTTTGCGTGAAGAACGCATCATCAAGCGGGTTGGCCCCCGGATAGCCGCCCTCGACATAGTCGACGCCAAGCCGGTCCAGCATCTGCGCCACCGCCACCTTATCGGCCAGCGTGAAGTCAATCCCGTTGGTCTGCGCCCCATCGCGCAACGTGGTGTCAAACAAATAGACGCGTTCGCGGTTCATGGTTGCAGTCCGGTTCCGAGAAGGGGCGGATGGGGAAGATGGGGCGCAATCGCAACGATGATACGTTCTGCCGTATCAATTGCTTCCTTTGCGTGAATTTCAGAAATCGGATCATCCGAATAATCAGCCATGGCTCTCAATTCAAAAGCGCGATTCAGACGCCGTCCCAGGTCACGACTGACGATCCCGGTTAAAACAAAGTGGCGCGAGAACTGATCGATCATGGTCGAGTGCTTGCGCGACCCGTCATAAGCCAACCCAGCGCGCTCACGAAGCGCACAACGAACAGCATCGGAAGCAGCATAATAGGCCCGGCTGGCGGCACCGTCTGGATCACCAGCATCAAGAAGAAGCTTCGCGCTTCGCAGCGCGTCATTTGCTTTGAGCCAGAGTTTCTCGCTCACGCGAATGTCTCCAACGAAACGGCATCCCGGCGCGCGGCGGCAGTCAAGTCAGAGTGAGGAACATCTGAACGCCAAGCGTCTGCTGAAAAGGGCATGGGTTGGATATACGCACCGGTTTCCAGCAGGACGGCATAGGCGATATCGGACAGAGCCAACTTTTCAGCAACACGATCAACAAGCGGATCATTTAGTATAACCGCAAGGTCGAGATCGCTTTCTGGCCCGGCTTCCCCGCGAGCTTGACTTCCAAATACATAAAGACCGACCAGACGCGTGCCGAGGATTTGCTCAGCACGCGCCTTGAACAGGTGCAAGGCCACGGACCACTTAGCCCCCGCGCTCACCGTGCCACCTCCCAGGTCGTGACCGGCTGTCCATCGGCGCCCTTGGCGTCTTTGAGGACGATGCCTTGGGCGGCAAGCCTGTCGCGGATGCGATCGCTCTCCGCCCAGTTCTTGGCCGCGCGCGCCGCCAAACGTTCGGCAATCAACGCCTCGACCGCTGCCGCGTCAACGCCCGATGCCGCGCGCTTCGAGGCTTCGTGCGTGCTTGCCGTGACCGGCAGCAGGCCCAACACCGCCGCCCCCGCCTTCAGCGCGGCCGGATCGCCCTTAAGCCCATAGAGCGCGGCAATCGCGGCCGGCGTGTTGAGATCGTCCGACAGGGCCTCCAACACCGAGGCCGGCGTGGCGCCTGGCGCCACATCGCCAACCGCCCGATACCAATCATCAAGCGTTCGCGTGGCCTCCTCAAGCCCCTTCACCGTCCAGTCGATCGGCTGGCGATAATGGGTCTTGAGCATGTTGAGCCGCAGCACCTCGCCCGGCCAGTCATCAAGCAGCTGTCGAATGGTCAAGAAGTTGCCCAGCGACTTCGACATCTTGTCGCCTTCGACCTGCAGGAAGCCGTTGTGCATCCAAATATTGGCCATCCGCGGCGCGCCGAACGCGCAGCACGATTGGGCGATCTCGTTTTCATGGTGCGGGAACACGAGGTCAATGCCGCCGCCATGAATGTCGAATACATTCGCTTCCGGATCGTCGCACGCAAGCCCCCCGCCGAACGGCTCCAACAAGGCCTTCATCGACATCGCTGAGCACTCAATATGCCAGCCCGGACGCCCCGGCGTGGCAATCCCCGCCGGCGACGGCCACCCTGGCTCATGGGCCTCGCGCGAGGGCTTCCACAGCACGAAGTCCATCGGGTCGCGCTTATAGGGCGCGACATCGACACGGGCACCGGCAAGCATGTCGTCGAGCGGACGCCGGGCGAGCGCGCCATACTTGGGGGCCTTTAGTCGCGCTTCCATGGCCGGCACGTGAAACAGCACGTGCTCCTCAGCCACGTAAGCAACGCCAACCGA
>CALSBD010000250.1:0-5590 GCA_943373055.1 Rhizobium sp. Q54 | reverse complement strand
CCGGCCCGGCTCGCGCCGCAGCTCTCATTCTTGCATCATCACGCCCGAGCGCCCGAAACTTGGCGCGCCCGCGCCTTGCCAGAGCGCTATGTCGACATGAACCTGATCCCCAAGGATCAGCTCGACGCCAAGGCCGCGCTTGCCGCCTTGCCGCCGCTCCTGAAGGGCTATTTGCGCCTGGGCGCCTATGTGGGTGACGGCGCAGTGGTCGACCATCAGTTTGGCACCACCGACGTCTTCCTCATCCTGCCGCGCGCCGCGATCTCATCGCGCTATATCGCCTATTATGGCGCCGACGCCAGCCGGCATCTGGCCTGATCGCGCTCGCGTCGTCGAACAGAACCGGACACAAAAAAGGTGGCGATCCATCGATCGCCACCTGCTGTTGGATGTCCCTGACAAGGATCGCGCCTTACTTCGACACGTCGGTCCAGATCTTGGTGTAGAGCTCATTCACCTCGGGCGGGCAGGTCAGCAAGAACTCGCCGGCCGCTTCGAACTCCTTGGGCACGACCAGCTCCGGCGCGGTCTTCATTTCCGCCGGCATATAGGCCTCGGACCCCTTGATGCCGTTGGCGTATTTGGCAAAGTCCGACAGCATGGCCGCGTTGACCGGATCCATGATGAAGTTGAGGAACAGCTTGGCGTTCTCCACGTTCTTGGCGTCCTTCAGGATCGCTGCCGAATCCATGAACACCGGATAGCCCTCCTTGGGATAGCCAAAGCGCACGTCCGGGTTCTTTTCGCGCGAGCGCATGGCTGCGCCGTTCCAGTAGAACGCTGCGCCATAGTCACGGCTGGCGAACTTTTCGATAGTGCCATAATCCATGGCGATCCACTTCGGCTTCGCCTCGACGAGCTTGTCACGCACCTTCTTGAGCACTTCGCGGTCGGTCGTGCACCAGGTGCCGCCGAAGTACTTGATGGTGGTGAACAGGACGTCGTTCATCTCCGGCGCGACGTTGATCTTGCCGACGAGTTCCTTGGGCGGATCAAGGAAGATCGCCGAGGTGTTGATGTCCCCTTTGTAGAGCGAGGTATCCACGATGATGCCCGTCAGACCCCACTGCCACGGCACCGACCACTTGCGGCCCGGATCCCACGACACGTCGACCCACCGCGGGTCGATGTTTTTGAAGTTGGGCATCGACGAGGCGCCCGACTCCTGCAAGAGGCCTTCGGCCACGAAGATCGGGATGTAGTTGGCCGACGGCACGACAATATCGAAGCCATGGCCACCCGCGCGGATCTTGGCGAGCGCAGTATCGTTGGAATCGTAGTCGGTGATCGTGACCTTGACCTTAAACTGCTCCTCGAACTTCTTGATCATCTCGGGGCTCGTGTAGTTGCCCCAGTTGTAGATGTTGAGTTCGCCGGCTGCGTTGGCAGCCCCTAGACTGGCCATCAGCGCCACAGAGGCGGATGCAAGGATCGTTTTGAGCTGTTTCATGGAAGGCTCCTCTTTGGGGGTTGCGCGCAAGACCGGTCTTGTTCAGGTTTTTCGCCGGTTGAGAAAGAAGAACACGGTGACGATCGCGATGGAGAGCGCCAAGAACCCCGTCGCGATGGCGTTGATCTCGGGCGTTACGATGCGACGCAGCTGGCCCAGCATGTAGGTGGGCAGCGTGTCCTGCCCGCCCGACTTGACGAACTCGGTGATGACCACGTCGTCGAGCGAAATCACGAACGCCAGCATGAAGCCCGCCAGGATGCCCGGCCGCAGCAGCGGCAAAGTCACCCGCCGAAACGCCATCCACGGTGTAGCGTAAAGATCGGCCGCTGCCCGCTCCAAATTGGCGTCCATGCTTTCCAGCCGCGCCCGGATCGGCAAATAGGCGAACGGAATGCAAAACGCCGCGTGGGCGAGGATGAGGTAGCCAAGCCCGGAGTAGCCGGTCCACACCTTGATGCGCGAGAACACGATCAACAGCGCGACCGCGGTGACAATCTCCGGCACCATCAGCGGCTGGTTGATGAACGCGTATTTAAAGGTCAGGCCGCGATAGGGCTCGGTCCGCGTGGTGGCCAGCGCGGCCATGGTGGCGGCCACCGTGGCGAGCGATGCGGCCAGGATCGCGATTAGGAACGACCGACCGGCCGCCGCCTGCACGGTCTCATTGCGCCACGCCGCCTCGAACCAGCGCAGCGAAAACCCTTCCCACACCGCGATCGAGTTGCCCGCGTTGAACGCGTAAACGACCAGCACCACGATGGGCAAATAGAGGAGCGCGAAGGTGATCAGCGCGATGGTGGCAAAACCGGTCTGGCGCTTGACGTTGAAGTGGTCAGCCATGGCCGCGCACCCCCGCCCGCGTGACCTGGCGCACATAGATCAGCAGCGCCACCATCACGATCACCATCAAGGTGATCGACAACGCCGCCCCCAGCGGCCAGTTGCGCCCGGCGCCAAACTGCAGCTCGATCAGGTTGCCCAGCATCATGTTCTTGCCGCCGCCCAGCACGCGCGGCGTGACATAGGCGCCAAGCGAGGGGATGAACACGAGGATCGAGCCCGCGATCACGCCCGGCTTCGTCAGCGGCAGGATGATGCGCCACAACACCTTGAGCCGGGTTGCGTAGAGATCATACCCCGCCTCGACCAAACGAAAATCGAGCTTTTCAAGGCTCGCATAGATCGGCAGCACCATCAGCGGCAAATAGACATAGGTCATGCCGATCAGGATCGCCGTATCGGTGTAGAGGAGCTGGATCGGCCGTTCGATCAGCCCCAGCGCCATCAGCGCGGTGTTGACGACGCCTTCGTTGCGGATCGTCTCCTGGATCGCGAAGGTGCGGATGAGAAGATTGGTCCAAAAGGGGATGGTGATCAAAAAAACCCAGACCTCGCGACTATGCGCCGGCCGGGTCGCGATGAAATAGGCCATCGGAAAGCCCAGCACGAGGGTGATCGCCGTCGTCATCAACGACAGGCTGACCGAGCGCCAGAAGATGGTGAGGTGCGCGTCGGCAAAGCCCAGCGTGTCATCGAAGATGTCGCGCTGGAAAAACACCGAGAACCAGCCATCGGCCGAGAATGTGCCAAACCGTACGTCGCCGAAGTCGCCCTTCAGCATTACCGAATAGGCGAGCATGACAAACAACGGGCCCACGGCCGCGACGAAAATAATGATCAGCGCAGGCGCCGACAGCAGCCAACGGGTGCGAACATCGCGGGCGCGAGCGAGATCGGCTGGGTCGCGCGCGCCGCTCATGGTCAGTCCCCCAGGATCTGGGCCGCGCCCGGCGTGACCCGCACCCCGACCCATGAGCCGACCGGTGGGTCTCCCGCCGCACCCACTCGATTGGGCAGGCGGATGACAAAGCCCGTGCCATCGGTGAGCCGCAAATGCGCTTGCGTGTCGGTGCCGCAATAGACGCACGCCTCCACTTCGGCCGTGAACGCGGCTTCGGTGGTCGATAGCTGCGCCTGCTCGGGTCGCACCGCCACGGTGACCGCCGTGCCAACACGATCGCCGGTGCGCGCGGGTGCGGCCAGCGTGCCGCCACCGGTCAGATCGACCCGCGCGACGCCATCGGCCAGCGCGCCAATTTGACCGGGTAAAAAGTTGGTCTCACCGATGAAGGCGGCCACGAAGCGGTTGGCCGGGTGGTCGTAGATATCGCGCGGACTGCCGATTTGCAGGATGCGCCCCGCCGACATCACCGCCACGCGGTCCGACATGGTGAGCGCTTCCTCCTGGTCGTGGGTGACGAACACGAAGGTGATGCCCGTCTCGGTCTGCATGCGCTTGAGTTCAGTCTGCATTTCGCGGCGCAGCTTGGCATCGAGCGCGGAAAGCGGCTCGTCCAGCAACAACACCTTGGGGTGCGGCGCCAATGCACGGGCAAGCGCCACGCGTTGCTGTTGGCCACCGGAGATTTGGTGGGTCTTGCGCTGCGCAAGCGCGTCCATGCGCACAAGCCTCAGCATGTCCGATACGGTGCGGTCGATCTCAGTGCGCGGCTTGCCGAGCATTTCCAGACCAAACGCAACGTTTTCCGCCACCGTCATGTGCGGAAACAGCGCGTAGTTCTGAAACACGGTATTGACCGGGCGCCGATAGGGCGGCAGAGCGGAAATGTCTTGGCCATCGAGGCGGATCACGCCCGATGTGGGATGTTCGAAGCCGGCGATCAGCCGCAACAGGGTGGTCTTGCCGCAGCCGGACGGACCCAGAAGCGTGAAGAACTCATTCGGCTTGATGGTGACCGAAACATCGTCGAGCGCCGTGAAGCCGTCTGTGCCCGCGCCAAACACCTTGGTGACGCGTTCCACGTCGATTGCCGATCGCACGTCGGCCGCTCGGACTTCGACCCCACTCACACCAACGCCCCCCACGGCGACGGCTTGAGCGCACCGGCCTCACGCCGCCGTGAGCCTCAGTTCACCGGCTCAATCGACGCTTGGCAAGTCCAAATGTGATCACATGCTGCCCACGCCACGGGCAGTCATGGAGCCAGCGAACATCGCCGGTTGGGTCGCACAGCGTTGTAAAACCACAAGAACAAAAGACGCGCTCGGTTCACGGTGTGAGTGTGGATACGCGACTTGGGACGCCGACCTGTGGCCGGCGTCCCAAGTCGCGTGCGATGAGAGCGTGATCAGCGGCCGATCGCAGCCCAGATTTTGGTGTAGAGCTCATTCACATGGGGTGGGCAGGCGAGCAGGAACTGACCCGCCGCTTGAAACTCCTTTGGCACCACCAGCTCCGGCGCGGTCTTCAGCTCGTCGAGCATATAGGCCTCTGATCTCTTGATGCCGTTGGCGAACTTCGCGTAGTTCGACATCATCGCCGCATTGACCGGGTCCATGATGAAGTTGAGGAACAGCTTGGCGTTGTCCACGTTCTTGGCTTCTTTCAGGATCGCTACGGAATCCATGAACACCGGATAGCCTTCGCGCGGAAAGCCGAAGCGCACATCGGGGTTTTCTTCCCGCGCGCGCAGCGAACCGCCGCTCCAATAAAACGCCGCGCCATAATCCCGCGCCGCGAAGTTTTCGATCATGCCGTTGTCGTTCTCGATCCACTTTTTGCTGGCGCTCACCAAGGTGTCTTCCACCTTCTTCAAAACCGCCGGATCCGACGTGCACCAATCACCGCCCACATATTTGATGGTGGTGAAGATCACGTCGTTCATCTCCGGCGCCACACGCACCTTGCCGGTGAGTTCTTTGGGCGGATCAAGGAAAATTGCCGAGGTGTTGATGTCGCCTTTGTAGACCGAGGTGTCGACGATGAGGCCCGTGGAGCCCCACAGCCATGGCACCGACCACTTGCGGCCCGGGTCCCACGATACATCGACCCAGCGCGGATCGATGTTCTTGAAGTTGGACATCGTCGCCGCCCCCGTCTCTTGTAACAGGCCTTCCGCCGCGAAGATCGGGATGAAGTTGGCCGACGGCACGACCAAGTCAAAGCCGTGATTGCCCTCGCGGATCTTGGCCAGCGCCGTGTCATTTGAATCATAGTTCGTGATGGTGACTTTGACGTTGTATGTCTCCTCGAACTTTTTGATCAGCTCGGGGCTGGTGTAGTTGCCCCAATTATATAGCTGCAATTCACCGGCGGCGCGCGCCGCGCCGGTGCCG
>CALSBD010000249.1:0-5600 GCA_943373055.1 Rhizobium sp. Q54 | reverse complement strand
GGGTGAGGGCGGCGAACACCTCGTCAGCATCGGCGGGCTTGGCGAGATAGTCGATCGCGCCCAATTTTACGGCCGTGACGGCGGTCGCGATGTTGCCGTAGCCGGTCAAGATGATGATGCGCGCATCCGGGCGCGCTGCGCGGATGCTCTCGACCACATCAAGTCCGTTGCCGTCGGTGAGGCGCATGTCGACCACGGCAAACGCCGGCGCGGTCGTCTTGGCTTTGGCAATGCCCTCAGCGACCGTATCGGCCGTCTCGACCGCGAAGCCGCGCGTTTCCATCGCACGGGCAAGGCGGGTGAGGAACGGTTTATCGTCATCGACCAACAAAAGGCGGTTGTCGCCCAGTCCCAGAGGGCCCTGTGGGGCCGGATGCGCATGGTCGATGGCGGTCGCTTGTGACATCGCGTTGGTTTCTCCCGATCAGGCCGCGGTGCGCGCGGTCCGTGTCGCTGGTGAGCGAGCGTCTTGTTACATATGAAGCGGTCCGGTCCCCACCGGTTCGCTTCCGCCGACCCTGTCCACTGAGGCCAGCCGTGACCCGATACGTGCGACACGGCCGCCCGGACGTTTCGCCGCGCGACATAAAGGCAGCTATACGGATACAATTGACGTCCGAAAAGTCGGATGAACCCGCAGATGCCGCCCGGTGAGGCGATTTCAAGGGGTCAACACCGCGCCAAGACCCCTTACGCCTCGATTTCGAATGTCGTTCGCTTCCAGACGAGGCCGATACGCGCACCGCGCGCGCCATCGTCCCGATTGGCAAAGCGCAACTGTGCGCCAGAGCGGCGCAGCAAGGTCTTTGCGATGAAGAAACCAAGTCCTAAGCCGCCGCCCGACTGGCCACCCTCGGGTCGCTGTCCACGCTTGGAGACATAAGGCTCGCCCAGCCGCTCAATCACACCGGGATCGAACCCCGGTCCATCGTCGGTGATGGTCACCATCACTTCAGTGCCCGTCCAGCGGGCATCGATGGTCACCGTCTCGCGGGCAAAGTCGACGGCGTTTTCCAACAGGTTGCCCAGGCCATAGAGGATCGCCGGATCGCGCCGACCCACCGGCTCGGCGCCATCACCCGACAGGCGCACGTCAATCACGATGCCGGTGTCACGCAGCGGCTCGGCGACCTCATCGATGAGGTGGCTAATGGGCATGCGTTGGAAGTGGGGCTCTTCGTCGGTCGCCAGGGTGGAGATCTTGCGCAAGATATCCCGACACCGCTCCGCCTGGGTGCGCAACAGCTGGATGTCGTCGGCATAGGGGCTGCCGGCAGGCAGCTCGCGGGCGAGCTCCTTGACGACCAGCGTGATGGTGCCCAGGGGGGTTCCCAGCGCATGGGCGGCGGCGGCGGCCAGCCCATCGAGCTGCGAGAGGTGTTGCTCCCGCGTGAGCACAAGCTCCGTCTCCGCGAGCGCCTCCGCCAACAGCCGCGCTTCTTGCGCCACCCGAAAGGCATAAATGCCGGTGAAGCCCAAGGTGGAAATGAGCGCGATCCACTGACCGACGAGATAAAGCTCCGGAACCTGAAACTCCGACCCCGGCGTCCATGGCAACGGCTCGTGGAACACCGTGATGATGGTCGCCACCACGATCACGATCGCGCCCAGGATCGCCGTCTGCTGCCAAGCGAGCGTCGTCGCCGACACCATCACCGGTGCTAGCAGGAGGATCGCGAACGGGTTGGCGAGCCCGCCGGTGAGAAACAACAGGCCGCCGAGCTGAAGAATATCATAGGCCAAAAGCGGCCCCGCCTCCGGCCCGCCCAGCCGCTCGCTCGCCGCCCAGCGCAGCCGCAGCATAATGTTGAGCGCGGCCGACAGGCCGATCAAACCGAGGCACAACGCCAGCGGCAAATCAAAGCCGAGGCCGAAATACACCACCAGCACCGCCGCCGCCTGCCCAGCGACGGCAAGCCAACGCAGTCGCACCAGCGTGTCGAGGCGGATGGTGCGCGCGCTGTAGTCCCGCTGCACGGCGAACGGTTGCAAGGTGAACTGCTCGGCCATGCGGCCTCCGACCTGATGGGCGTCTATTCCGCCGCCTCGGCCCGTGCCCCGTCGCCCGCCCGACGGGCGAAGTCGGGAATCGTTTCGAGCGCGATCTGTTCGTCGACGCCAAACCGGCGCCGCACCACGGCGAACGTGTCGCCATCGACCATCACCTCGGCGACCAGAGGCCGGGCATTGTAGGTCGACGACATCGTCGCGCCATAGGCCCCCGCGGTGGCGAAAACGACGAGGTCATCCGCGCGCTGCGCCGGCAGCGGCCGTCGCTTGGCGAAGGTGTCGGACGATTCGCAAATCGGACCGACCACGTCATAGCTCACCATCGCGTCGCCCGCCGCGGGCGCCCGCACGGGCACGATGTCATGATGGCTGTCATACATTGCCGGGCGGATGAGATCGTTCATCGCGCCGTCGATGATGAGAAACTGCATGGTGCCGGCGTCCTTGACGACAATCACCTTCGCCATCAGCACGCCGGCGTCCGCCACCAACGTGCGGCCGGGTTCGATCGACACATGACAGCCCAGATCGCCCACGGTCTCGCGGATTGTCTCGGCCACATCGGCTGGCGACAGCTCCAACTCGTTCTCGTAGGCAATGCCGAAGCCACCGCCCAGATCAAGCCGCTCGAGCGCATGGCCGCGCGCGCGCATCATCCGCGTCAGATCCGCCATGCGCTGGTAGGCGGCATGAAACGGCCCGCGCGAGACGATCTGCGATCCGATATGGCACGCCAGGCCGACAAGGCGAATGCCGGCCATCGCCTTCAGCTCGTTTTCGAGCGCGGGGATGCGCTCGAAGTCGATGCCGAACTTGTTGTCCTTCTTGCCCGTGGTGATCTTGGCGTGGGTGTTGGCGTCGACGTCCGGATTGACCCGCAAGGCGACCGGCGCGACCACGCCCTTGGCTTCGGCGAGCGCCGACAACAGCCGCAGCTCCTCGACGCTTTCCACGTTGAACTGATAGATGCCCGCATCAAGCGCGTCGGAGAGCTCTTGAACGGTCTTGCCGACACCTGAATAAACGACATCCCCCGGCTGAAAGCCGGCCGCCAGCGCGCGGCGGATCTCGCCGCCCGAGACCGTATCGACGCCAGCCCCCTCCGCCGCAAACAGGGCGAGCACGGCCTGATTGGAGTTGGCCTTCATGGCGTAGTGAATGCGCGCGCCCAAGGGGGCAATCGCCGACGCGAGCGCCCGATAGCGCCGCCGCAGCCGGTTGGCACTGTAAACATAGACCGGTGTGCCGGCCGTCTCGGCGATCCGCGCCATCGACACGCCCTCCGCATGAAGGACGCCGTCGCGATACGCGAACGCATCGGAGGGAAGGCGACGGACGAGATCGGCGGCGTTGGTCATGGACGGTATCCGGTGAGAAGGCCGGGCGTGATACCACGCCCCCGCGTCGCGCTCAAACCCGCGCTTCGCCCCGCGACCGACGATGGCCGCGTGTCGCGCATTCCAACCATCCGTGCACCGGCCTTGCCAGTCGCCCCTTGGCGCGTGCATCACTCATGCGACGCGGGGAGGGGGCATGGCCGGTTCGCCACCATCGATCATCACGGTTGGCTTGATCATCCTCGCCGCGACTGCGGGCGGTGCCGGCTTTCATGCCCTGGGTTTGCCCGCCGGGTGGCTTTCCGGCGCGACGCTCGCGTCGGCCGCGCTGGCGCTGGCGGGGCGGACCTTGACGATCCCCAATCTCGCCCGCGACAGCTTGTTCTTCGTCTTGGGCCTATCGATGGGCGCCGGCGTGACGCCTGAGGCGCTTGCTCGGGTCAGCGACTATCCGGTGAGCCTCGTCATGCTGGCCATCACCGTGGTTGCGGTCGTGGTGGTGGTGATGGCGTATTTGCGCCGCCTTGCCGGCTATGACGCGTTGACTGCGTTTTTCTCCGCTGTGCCGGGCGCGCTCTCCTATGTTGTCATCGCCGCCAGCGCCACCAAAGCAGACTTGCGCAAGGTCGTCGTCACGCAAACCTTGCGGGTTGTTCTATTGGTCGCCGTGCTGCCGGCGGTCATCACGCTGGGCACCGGTGAGACCTTGGCGCCCCCCGCTCCGGCGCCCGCCAGCTTGCGGGATTTGGCGATCCTGGCAGGAGTGGGTCTGGTGGGCAGCGGGCTCGCCGTTGTTCTCAAAGTGCCTTCGGGCGTGTTGACCGGCGCGTTCTTCGCCTCCGCCGCCCTGCACGGCGCAGGCCTTGTTAGCGGCAATTGGCCAGAGCCGGTGCTGGTCACCTGCTTCGTGGCGCTGGGCATTTTGATCGGCATGCGATTCGCCGGCACGTCGATGGCGGAGCTTCTGGGCATCACCCGCGCGGGCCTGGGCGCCTTCGCGCTGGCCGTGCTCGTGGCGGGCGCCGGAGCGGTCGTCGTCGTCAGCCTCACCGACATCGCGCTCGGCCCAGCCCTATTGGCGTTCGCGCCAGGCGGCTTGGAGGCGATGGCGGTGTTGTCCTTCGCACTTGGTCTTGATCCGGCCTATGTATCCATCCACCAATTGGCTCGGTTTATCGCCATTGCTCTCGTTTTGCCGTTCATTATTCGACGCTTTGACAAATCGTGACAGGCACCTTGACAGATTGGGTTGCGTCTTCGGGTGATGTTGCTTGTGGACTCTGCGTATGTGCGCAGATTTCCGAACGGGGTTGATCCGCGTCCATTGCGGGGGCAGCCCCAATGAAATCGATTGATCAAACGTCGTAGTCTTTTCCGAAGCTTGCGCCGCTGTGTCGCACCACAATCCAGCATCGCCTCGATGCCTTGCTCGGACCAGTTGACCTGAATCAATGAGGGTCACCGCCTCACTGCACTAGGGTGCCGGCCAAAGCCGCCAGAGCGCGACTTTGCACAAACGATGTTGCGCACGTCGGGGGAACGTCGGGCGCGACAGCTGAATTGGGATTGATCCCGATCGGGATCCAAGAACGGGGCGGAACGATGGCTCGACCAGTCGCTGCGAAATCCCTGTCGATCGAGGAGAGCGGCTTCGCCCTTCTTCTCGCGCTGCTCACATTGGCCCTCATCGTCATGTCCGCGAAAGCGTGGGATGCGGTGCTGGCCTTCCACGCCGGGATCGGCGCGGTCATGGCGGCGGCAGGTCTCTTCATGATCTTCAAGTTCTATTTCGACCGCACGGAGACCGCGCCGGCCGAAATCAACGGCAAGCCGAACTACAACTACGGCCCGATCAAGTTCGCCTCGGTCGCGGCGATGTTCTGGGGCATCGCGGGCTTTTTGGTGGGCCTGACGATCGCGCTTCAGCTCGCTTACCCGGCGCTGAACTTCGACCTGCCGTGGACCAACTTCGGCCGCCTGCGCCCCTTGCACACCTCCGCGGTGATCTTCGCCTTCGGCGGCAACGTGCTTCTGGCGACGTCGTTCTACATCGTCCAGCGCACCTGCCAGGTCCGCATGCCCGGCATTGTCGCCCCCTGGTTCGTGATCCTGGGCTACAACGCCTTCATCGTGATCGCGGGCACGGGCTACCTTCTGGGCGCCACCCAGGGCAAGGAATACGCCGAGCCCGAATGGTACGCCGACCTGTGGCTGACCATCGTGTGGGTCACGTACCTTCTCGTCTTCCTGTCG
>CALSBD010000248.1:0-5602 GCA_943373055.1 Rhizobium sp. Q54 | reverse complement strand
CTGTTTTGGCCTGTCGCGTGATGCCGCGCAGTATGCCGATGCGTTCGTGGCCGCGGCGGCCCAAGTGCGGCCCGGCGGTCGGTTCGTGGGGGCCGACTGGCATCGCAGCCCCTCGTTCATCGCCGCGGAAGGCCATGACAACCGTTATGTCAGCGAGGTGCTCACGACGGCCTGCGCGCGCGCGGCGGGGCTCACCCCCTTGTCGATCCGCCCGGTGCCCATCGAGGGCGATCCCCACTACGCGTCGGTGCTCGTGTGGGCCTTTGAAAAGCCGGTCGGGTCGCCATGAAAGCCGCGGCGCGCGCCTTTATTGCCGAGCTCTCAGCCACCGCGATCGCGCCCCTGGAAGCGGCGACCGATCGGATCTTGCGCGAGGTGGGTGTGCGCTTTGAAGAGGATGAAGAGACGCTTGAGCTCTGGCGGGCGCATGGCTTCCGGGTTGATGGCGATCGCGTGTACTTGGATGGTGCCGAGCTGCGCGCGCTCATACGCACCCATGCGCCATCCGCCTTCACCCTTTTGGCGCGGGATCCGGCGTGGAACAGGGCGGTGGGTGCCGCGCACCCGCCGGTGTTCGCCCCGGTCTATGGGCCACCCAATGTGATCTTGGCGAATGGTGAGCGGGTGATGGGCTCGCGCCAGCTCTATCGCGATCTGGTCGCCATGGCCGATCGCCATCCCGGCATCGCCAACACCGGCCACATGGTCTGCGTGATGAACGATGTGCTGGAGCCCGAGCGCCCTTTGGAAATGGCGCGCGCACACCTGGAAGGGTCGGCGAAGTCGTTCATGGGTACGATTGCCTCACCCGAGGCGGCCGAGGCCGTGATCGCGCTCACGCGGGCGACGCTCAAGCGGGCGCCGCAGGCGGACCCGTCATGCCATTTGCTCCATCTCATCAATTCAACGCCGCCACTCACCTTCAAGCCCAATCCGCTGCGCTGTTTGCGCCAGATCGCGCGGGCAGGCGAGGGCTGCATGGTCACGTCCTACATCATGGCCGGGGCGACGGGGCCGGTGACGGTGGCGGGCCTGTTGGCGCAAGGGTATGCGGAATGCTTGGCTGGGCTGGCACTTGCCCAGCTGTGGCGGCCGGGCACGCCGGTGGTGATGGGCCTGTTCGCCGCGCAGTTCTCCATGCGCAGCATGCAACCCTGGTTCGGCGATCCGCTGTCGCATACGGTCCAGATGCACGCGGTCGCGTTGGCCCGGCATTTGGGCATCCCGGTGAGAGGTGATGGCGGGGTGACGTCGTCGTGTCTTGATGACGCTCAAGCCGGCTTCGAGGGTGGGCGGGCGACGGCGATCGCGCTCTATGCGGGATGTGACTTTGTGCTGCATGCTGCGGGGTGGCTGGAGAGCGGCCGAACGACCTCGATGGCGAAGTATGATCGCGAAAGTGCCGCACTAGAGCCGTGGATCTCGGCGCTCGACCGCGCTGCGATCTGATGGCGAGACGATTTCACTCTTAGCCGCTGATTTCGCCTACTTATTGCCGAGAGCCGGTGTCGGTTTCCGGGACTTGGGCTCACGTCCGCGATCTGAGCCCGCGTGACCATTCGCCCGCTCACCCCGTTTCCATCCGTGCATAATCGCCCGGTCAGTTATTCCCAAGGGGCGCTTGCGTCCGTGGTGGATTTCGCCATTTTCAGGAGTGTCTGAAAATTCGGAAACCGACCATGCATCTGCCACCCACGGTCCAAGAGTTCGTGCTCCACTTCGGTGAGATGGGGTCACGGTGGGGCATCAACCGCACCGTAGGGCAGATCTATGCGCTGCTGTTCGTTTCGCCTGAGCCGCTCAATGCGGACGAGATCACCGAGAAGCTCGGCATCTCGCGCTCAAACGCGTCAATGGGCCTGAAGGAGCTGCAGTCGTGGAACCTCGTGCAGCTGCGCCACCGGCCCGGCGATCGCAAGGACTATTTCTCGACGCCCGGTGACGTGTGGGCGATCGTGCGCGTGCTGGCCGAGGAGCGCAAGAAGCGGGAAATCGACCCCACCATGTCGGTGCTGCGTGAGCTGATCATGAAGCCGCCAGCGACCCCCGAAGAGGCCCATGCGCAAAAGCGCATGGAGGAAATGCACGAGCTCATCGAGCTTTTGACCGGCTGGTATGCCGACGTGAAGCGGTTGGAGACCGACCGGCTGATCCAGCTTTTGTCACTGGGCTCGAAAATCCAGAAGGTGCTTGAAATCAAGGATCGGTTGTTCGTTGTGCCCGGCTCAAGCCGTCGGGATCGACGGGCACCACCGACGACCTGAGGCACACGCCTCATTTGTACGACGCAGGCATATGCGGGCTATCCCCGCGCCGCCGAGGAGACGACCATGGAGTCCCTGCTACTCGCCCGCATCCAGTTCGGTGCGAACATTTCCTTCCACATTCTATTTCCCACCATCACCATCGCGCTGGGGTGGATCCTCGTTTTCTTCCGCGTCGCCTACACCCGTACCGGCGATATGAAGTGGATGGACGCCTACTTCTTCTTCGTGAAGGTGTTCGCCCTGTCGTTCGCGCTGGGCGTCGTCTCCGGCATCACCATGAGCTTCCAGTTCGGCACCAATTGGCCCGGCTTCATGGAAAAGGTCGGCAATATCGCCGGACCCTTATTGGCCTATGAGGTGCTGACCGCGTTCTTCCTGGAGGCGGTGTTCCTCGGCATTATGCTGTTTGGCTTCCGCAAGGTCTCCAATGGCGTGCATCTGGCGGCCACGGTGTTGGTGGCGTTCGGGACGACCTTGTCGGCGTTCTGGATCCTCGTCTTGAACTCATGGATGCACACGCCGGCCGGCTTTGAAATGCGCGATGGCGTGGCGCACGCGGTCGACTGGTGGGCGATCATCTTCAATCCGTCGATGCCTTACCGGCTGGCGCATATGCTGATCGCGTCCGGCCTCACGGCGGCGTTCCTGGTCGCTGGCCTGTCGGCCTACCGGCTGCTACGCGGCGACACGGGCGGTGGCGCCCGCATCGCGCTCAAGACGGGCGTGTGGGTGGCCGCGGGCCTCATTCCGGTGCAGATCTTCGTGGGCGACCTGCATGGTCTCAACACGCTCGAGCATCAGCCCGCCAAGGTGGCCGCGATGGAGGGCAATTGGCAGACCCGCCCGCATGTGCCGCTTGTGCTGTTCGCCATTCCCGACGAGGCGGCGCGCACCAACCACTTTGAGATCGGTATCCCTTCGGGCGCGAGCGTGATCCTCAAGCACGATCCGGCCGGTGTCGTCCCAGGCCTCGACGATTTCAAGGGCGCCCATCCGCCTGTTGCCCCGGTGTTTTATGCCTTCCGGGTGATGATTGGCGTCGGCCTGTTGATGCTCTTGGTGTCGTGGGTGGCGGCCGGCTTCCTGGCCCGGCGCGGCGCACTGCCGACGTGGATGCTGAGGGTGCAGCTGGCCATGACGTTCTCCGGCTGGGTCGCCACGCTGGCGGGGTGGTACGTCACGGAAATCGGCCGTCAGCCCTGGCTGGTTTCGGGTGTCTTGACGACGGCAGAGGCTGCGTCCGCGGTGCCCGCCGCGATGGTGGGCACCACGCTGGCCGCGTGGCTCCTCATCTATGCCGGCTTGATCGTGGCCTATGTGGCGACGTTGTTCCACCTCGCCCGCAAGGCGGCAGGTGGATCGGAGCCGGTCGTCGGCCCAGGCCCGGGCTTGGTGGCGCCCGCGTTCCAAACCGCTGAACGGGGGGTGTCATGAGCCTCATTCCTGGCGATCCCAGCCAAACCTTGCCGCTCATTTTCGCGGCGCTGATGGGCCTGTCGATCCTCATCTATGTGATCCTTGACGGCTATGATTTGGGCGTCGGCATCCTGATGGCGGCGGCCAGCCCGGACGAGAAAGACCGCATGGTCGCCTCGATTGGCCCGTTCTGGGATGCCAACGAGACGTGGTTGGTGCTCGCCATCGGCATCCTGTTGGTGGCGTTTCCCACCGCGCACGGCATGATCCTGACGGCGCTTTATTTGCCGGTCACGATCCTGTTGATCGGGCTCACCTTGCGCGGGGTGGCGTTTGAGTTCCGCGCCAAGGTGGCGGCCGATCGCAAGGCGCTGTGGAACCGGCTGTTCGTCACCGGCTCGCTGATGGCGACCGTGTCGCAAGGCGCGATGCTGGGCCTTTATGTCATGGGGCTGGAGCCCACGCCGTCTCATCTGGCGTTCTCGGCGCTGATCGCGATTGGTTTGACGGCGGCTTATGTGCTCGTGGGGGCGGCGTGGCTCATCTACAAGACCGACGGCGCGCTGCAGAAAAAGGCCGTGCGCTGGGCGCGCGGCGCGCTGGTACTGACGGCCGTCGGCATGGCGGCGATCTCGCTCGCCACGCCGTGGGTCAGCCCGCGCATCTTTGAGAAGTGGTTCTCGTTCCCGGCGGTGTTGGCGCTGGCGCCGCTGCCACTGGCGACGCTCGCTCTGTTCATCGGGCTTTATGCCGCGCTCAGGGCCTTGCCGACCGCGGATGATCGCTTCGCCTGGGTGCCGTTCGCGCTGACGGTGGGCATCTTCACCTTGGGCTTCGCGGGGCTAGCCTACTCGTTCTATCCCTATGTGGTGCCCGAAAAGTTGACGCTGGTGGCGGCGGCCGCTTCGCCGGAGAGCCTGGCCATCATCCTGGCGGGCACCCTGGTGGTGCTGCCGGTCATCCTCATTTACTCCGGCTTCGCCTACTACGTCTTCCGCGGTAAGGCGACAACACTGCGATACGACTAGAGCTCGGTAAAGTTAGAATATCCAAGGGGCGCCCTTTGCGTTTCGTTCCAGCGCGACACGCTGGCGAATAGAGGGCGCCTCTTGGGACCTTTAAATCTTCAGTTCATTGCAATAATTGGCGGACTGTAGATCAAAATGACTGACTAAATTAATCAAAATATCGATTAATCTCAAAACGACAGTTGGGGGCTCGAAATAGAGCCCACTTGTTCTATCTTCTTGTCGGGGTGCCTTCGCGCGCCATTGGCTGTCGACGACGACGCGTCAATGCGCCGACCGGGGCGTGCCCCAGGCCGCGGGCGAGAACCCGCAAAGGAGATGACCGATGTCCAGCATGCAACGCGTTGAACCCACTCAGACGACCGCCACGCCCGCGACATCAACGCAAAAAGAGCCGCGCAACGGCACGGTGATCGTGATCGCGTTGATGCTGATTGTTCTCGCCAAGATGGTCGTGGTGCAGACCGTCGTGTTTTGAGCCCGACAACCGGGTCAGCGCGCCAACCAACCGCCGTCGACGGCCAGAATGTGGCCATGGATATAGCGCGCGGCAGGGGAGGCCAGGAACACGGCGGCGCCGGCAATGTCCTCCGCTTCGCCCCAGCGGCCAGCGGGAATGCGCTCCAAAATCTGCCGGTTGCGTGTCTCGTCGGCGCGCAGCGCCGTGGTGTTGTCGGTGACAATGTAACCGGGCGCGATGGCGTTGACGTTGACGCCGTGCGCCGACCATTCATTGGCGAGCGCCTTGGTGAGGCCGCCAATGGCATGCTTGGCGGATGTGTACCCCGGCACTCGAATTCCGCCTTGGAAGGTCAACAGCGAGGCAATGTTGATGATCTTGCCGTGGCCGCGCGCCAGCATCACACGCCCGGCTGCCCGCGATAGGCGCCA
>CALSBD010000247.1:0-5605 GCA_943373055.1 Rhizobium sp. Q54 | reverse complement strand
GAGCATCTCCTTCACTTTCGGGTCGAGCACGCCCGGGCCCATGACGTCTCGCAAGCTATCCCAGGTGCGCCGCAGCGCGGCGGGGTCATTGGCGAGGGCGCGCCAGAAATTGTTGACATAGTCGGTGTTGCGCGCCGCGCGGATCTCGTTGAACACCGCGAGCGCCTCGGGGGCGGCTTCATCGTCGCTGAGCAATCGAACCGTCGACATGGTGCGTGCCTCCTGTGGGTGGCGGGCTTAGCCGGGGCCGCCGGCCGGGTCGCCTGTCCTAACTTCGGTGGTGTTGAGTGCGTCGGCGAGCCGCGCCTTGGCGGAGCCGGGCTTCAACGGCTTTTGCTGGCTGTCGTGCGGCGCCCAACCGGAGACGTGGATGATCTCGAACGTGGCGCGCACCTTGCCGTCGGGGTCGCTGAAACGCTCGTGATAGATCTCCAGCATTCGGGCGATCACCGCGCGGCGGGTGGGGCGGCGCAGCCGCTCGCTCAACACGTTGGTCGCGGCCATGGCGCGCAGGTCGCGCATGAGATGAAGCGGCGAGGGATAGCGCACCACCACCCGGTCGCTATCGGTGACCGGCAAGGCGAAGCCGGCCCGCTGCAACAGGCCACCCAGATCACGCACATCGGCAAATGGGATGACGCGCGGCGACACGCCTCCGGTGAGCTCCGCTTCGGCAGCTGTGAAGGCGGCGCGCAGCTCGCTCAAGGTCTCGCCGCCCATCACGGCAGCTAGGAATAGCCCGTCGGGCTTGAGCGCGCGGCGGGCCTGGATGAGCGCGCCGGGCAGGTCATTGACGAACTGCAGTGACAGCCCCGACACGATGAGGTCAAGGCTCGCCGGGGCAAACGGCAGCCACTCTTCGTCGATCACCACATCGGCGTCCGAAGCTAGCTCACCAAGGCTTGCCGACAGACACCGGCCGATCGAGGGCACCTTTGCCAGCCGCGCGGCCAGCGCGCTGCCGCCGTGGCTCATGGCGAGAGCCAGCGGAAAGGGGCGCAGCACAGTGGCGAGCCGGTCGGTGAGATCATCGGCCGCGCGCTCCAAGAGATACTGCGCGCCGACATCGGCGATCGCGCGGGCGCGGGCCTTGCGGGTCGCGATCAACGGGCGGTCGAACAGGCGCGTCTCACTCATGACACAGCCGGTAGCGCGTTTTGCGGTGAGGCGAAAGAGGGCGACGCAGGGCAGGAGGTGGTGACAATCGAGGCGTGCAATCCCATCGGGATGCGCTATGATGGCGACATGAGCGAGATGTGGCAGCCGGTGAGAGCCGAAGGCGCGGTCGTGATGGCCGGGGACGCTGAGGCACCGCCGTCGCCGACGCTGTCAGCGCGCCTCGTCTTGATGGGCATGTTCGCCGCCCGCGGGCTCGGGTTTGCCGTGCGCGCCGCGCTTGATGTCCTGGTGCCGCCCACCTGCGCGTCGTGCCACGGGCCGGTCGCCGCGGATGGCGGGGTGTGCGGATCGTGCTTCGCGCACATCAGCTGGATCGAGGCGCCGGTGTGCGCTCGGCTCGGCTTGCCGTTTGCCTATGATATTGGCCCCGGCGCCTTGTCGGCGCGGGCGATCGCCGAGCCGCCGCCGTTTGAGCGGGCCCGCTCGGCGGCGGTTTATGCTGGGCGGGCGCGTGAGCTGGTCCATGCCTTTAAGTTCGGTGATCGGCCAGAGCTGGCCGCGCTGTTGGCCGGGCCGATGGTGCGGGCGGGCCATGAGCTGGTGGACGCGGTCGACGTGGTGGTGCCGGTGCCGCTTGATCGCTGGCGGCTATTGGGGCGGCGCTATAATCAGGCGTCGCTCTTGGCGGCGGCGGTGGCGCGGCGTATCGGTCGGCCGCACGAACCCATGGTGCTCAAGCGGCTGCGGCGGACACGCAGCCAGGTGGGGCTGAGCGGCCCGGCCCGCGCCGACAATGTGCGCGGTGTGTTCGCGCTCGAGCCGCGGCTAAAGGCGCGCGTGGCGGGCAAGCGGGTGCTGTTGATCGACGATGTCATCACCACCGGCGCCACCGTGGCGGCGGCGACGCGGGCGCTCAAGCGCGGCGGCGCCGCATCGGTCGACGTGCTCAGTTTCGCGCGGGTTGTGCCCGGTCTTGGTGATCCCATATAACGAGGCGATGATGCGACGGCGCTGGCGCCGCAAGGGATGACGATCGATGAAGGACGTGCTGATCTATACCCGGCAAGGCTGCCCCTACTGCACGGCGGCCAAGGCGCTGTTGGCTCAAAAGGGGGCGGCCTTCGTGGAGAAGGACGCGACCGGGCTGCCTGACTTGCGCCAGGAAATGATCACCAAGTCGGGACGCAACACCTTCCCGCAGATTTTCATTGGCGGCACCCATGTGGGCGGCTGCGACGACCTTCACGCGCTCGACCGGGCCGGCAAGCTCGATCCGATGCTCGCCAACTGAGGAGAGGCCCGATGGCGTTCAAGGCTTCGCTGGTTCAACTGAGGACCGGGCTTTCGCCCGAGCGCAATCTGGCCACCACCGTCGATCTCATCCGCATGGCGGCAGGCGAGGGCGCGCGCTATGTGCAGACGCCGGAGAACACCAACATCCTGGCTGAAGACCGCGACGCGCTGATGCGGGCGGTCAGCCTGGAAGCGGCGGACGCCACCTTGGCGCGGCTCACCACGCTTGCGCGCGATCTCAAGATCACGCTGCACATCGGCTCGCTTGCCATCAAGCTGTCGCGCGAAAGCCGCGTGGCCAACCGGGCGTTCGTGATTGGCCCCGACGGCCAGATCCTGGCCCGCTACGACAAGATCCATATGTTCGATGTCGACCTGCCCAATGGCGAGGTCTATCGCGAAAGCGAGAAGGCGCGGCCGGGGCGCAAGGCGGCGGTTTTGGAGCTGGCGTTCGCCACGCTGGGCCTCAATATCTGCTACGACTTGCGTTTCCCGCATCTTGCCCGCGCGCTCGCCAAGGCCGGCGCGACGGTGCTCACCTATCCGGCTGCCTTTACCAAGCCGACCGGCGAGGCGCACTGGCATGTGCTGCAGCGGGCGCGGGCCATTGAGACGGGCTCGTTCGTGCTGTCGGCTGCCCAGGGCGGCGTGCATGAGAATGGCCGGGCCACCTATGGCCACTCGATTGCCATTGACCCGTGGGGCGCTGTGCTCGGTGAGTTGGGGATCGAGCCGGGCGTATTGACCGTGGAGATCGACCCGGCAGCAAGTGTCGCGGCCCGCGCGCGCATTCCGGCGCTGCGTCATGATCGGCCGTTCACGCTAGAACATCTGGGCGCGAGCGCAACGCGGAGTGCGGCGGAATGATCCGCTATGCGCTGGTGTGCGACGCTGGCCATGCGTTTGATGGGTGGTTTCGGTCGTCGGCCGATTTCGACGCCCAGGCCGCGCGCGACCTGGTGACCTGCGTGGAGTGCGGCAGCGCCAAGGTGACGAAGGCGCTAATGACGCCGGCGGTGACGGGCACCAAGAAATCAAAGGTGAGTGAGCCGAGCGACGCCACCGAGGGGACGGCTGCCGCGCCCGCGCTCCCCGTGCCGGCGGTGCCCCTGCCGGTGCCGACTCCGGTCATCGCGCCCGATCCGCGCCAGCTGGCCCTCGTCGCCCTGATGCGCCACATCCGGGAAACCGTTGAAAAGACAGCTGAAAATGTCGGCGACACATTCGCGGAAGAAGCGCGAGCGATCCATGAGGGCGAGGCCGAGGCGCGCGGCATCTACGGCCAGGCGACACCTGATGAGGTGCGCGATCTGATTGAGGATGGCATTGAGGTGTTTCCCGTGCCGGTCTTGCCGGAAGATCGCAACTGAGGTGCGCGGCGCCCAGACATTGAAACCCCCGCCCGCACATGCCACCTGTGACCCATGACAACGCCGCCGGCCCGCCCTGTCCCCATCCCGCTCAGTGTTCTCACCGGCTTTCTCGGCGCGGGTAAAACGACGCTTCTCAATGGGCTCCTCAAGGATCCCGCGCTTGCAAACACCGCGGTGCTCATCAATGAGTTCGGCTCGGTGTCGATCGACCATTTGCTGGTCGAACGGTCGGATGATGGCATCATCGAGCTGTCGTCGGGCTGTCTATGCTGCACGGTGCGCGGCGATTTAGTGGTGGCGCTCGAAAACCTGCTTCGGCGGATCGACAATGGCCGCTCTGGGCCGCTTGATCGGGTGGTGATTGAAACCACCGGTCTCGCCGATCCGGCGCCGATCCTGCACACGGTGTTGACCCACCCGTATTTGCGCCTGCGCTATCAGCTTGATGGGGTGATCACCCTCGTCGACGCCATCAACGGCATGGCGACGCTCGACGCGCAGGACGAGGCGGTCAAGCAAGCCGCAGTCGCCGATCGACTGGTGGTGTCAAAGACCGATCTGGTCACCGATCCGGCCAGTCTTGCTGCGCTGCTTGCCCGGCTGGAGCGGCTCAATCCGACCGCGGTGATCCTTGACGCCGCCGCGGGTGAGGCCGACGCGGCGCATCTGTTTGACACGAGCCTTTATGACCCCAAGACCAAGACGCCCGATGTGGCGCGATGGTTGGCGGCCGAAGCGTTTCGCGAGGGGGGCGGCGCGCTAGCGGTTGGCCGGTCGCGGCTGAAGCTTAAGGGGTTTGCCGCGGCGCATGCCTGTGGCCCCGATTGCGACGATCCGCGCCACCAACACGGCAACGATGTCAACCGGCACGACCAGCGCATCCGCTCGTTCGCGCTGTCGACCTCGCAGGCGATGCCCCTTGCGGCGCTAGATATGTTTGTCGATCTCCTGCGCTCCGCCCATGGCGAAAAGCTGTTGCGCGTCAAGGGGATCGTGAAACTGGTGGAGGATGGGGAGCGCCCGGTCGCCATTCACGTGGTGCAGCACGTCATGCACACACCGATCCGGCTCGACCGCTGGCCGACCGACGACCGCACCACGCGACTGGTGTTCATCGTGCGCGACCTCGAGGAGAGCTTCGTGCGCCGCATGTTCGACGCCTTCACCAGCCGCTTGGCCCCCGACACCCCCGACGCCACCGCCATGACCGCCAACCCGCTGGCGATCCATGGCTTTAGTGGGTCGTTTGGGTGACGGGTTGGAGGCAAAGGCTAAACTAAATCATTGATAGTGTTTAGAAATACCCCTCATCCGCCCTTTCGGGGCACCTTCTCCCGCAAGGGGAGAAGTGAAGGTCCCGTAAGGGGGTTAAGGGGAGGTCCCGCAAGGGGTGCGGCTCGGGTTGATCACATTCCCCAGCGCAGGGCGGCGGTGTGGACGGGGGCGTCCCACAGGGCGAGGGTGGCTGGGTCGGCCATGGAGACCGTAATCGAGCAGCCGGCCATTTCAAGCGACGTCACATAGGAGCCGGTCAGGAAGCGGGCGACCGGGATGCCGGCGTCGGCCAACAGGCGGCGGGCGGTGTTGACCACCACGTAGAGCTCCATGGCCGGCGTGCCGCCGAAGCCGTTGACGAGCAGGATAGCGGGCGTGCCGGCAGCGGGCGACAGGTCCTTGAGGATCGCGCCGACCATTTCGGCGGCAATCTCGTCGGCCGAGGCAAGCTTCACGCGGCGACGGCCCGGCTCGCCGTGGATGCCCACACCCATCTCCATCTCGTCATCGGCCAGCGTGAACGTCGGCTTGCCGGCCGCGGGCAC
>CALSBD010000246.1:0-5611 GCA_943373055.1 Rhizobium sp. Q54 | reverse complement strand
CCTGATCGCGGCGGCGGTGGGCGACACGCGCGGCCGCCACACGGCCGGCTGGGGCGCGGCGCGGCCGGCCAAGTTCAATGTCTGGTGAGATCCGGCCGGCCACGTGGGGCGACGTGGTGGCCCTGATGCCGCGGATGGCGGCGGGGGTGGCTATTGGCATTCGCGAGCAAATGGACGCGGGGCCGTCTTACGCGCTCGAAGTCGATGGCAGGGCGGTAATCGTCGCGGGCTTGATCCCGATGGGCTTTGCGGGCGCCGGGGCGTGGTTCCTGCCGGGGCCCGGCGCGGCGCGCTCAATGCTCGCCATGGTGCGGGCGGCGCGATTGACGCTGCAAGCCGCGCCTTATCGTCCGGTCATCGTCCAGGTGCAAAGCGAGGCCGGGCGGCGCATCGCGCTCGCCATCGGCTTTCAGCCGGCCGGACGCCATGGCGACAAAGAGGTTTTGACCTATGAGCGCGATGTTCGGCGGCGACGCCAAAAAGCAAGCGGAACAACAGCAGCGCATGGCGATCGCGCAGACGGCGCGCCAGACCGCGCAAGCTGACCAGGCGCTGGCGGCGGCGCGCGGATCGGGGGCGCGCGGATCCCGCCTGTTGCGGTTCCTGAGCCCCGATCAGGGCAATCAAGCGACGTTGGGCTGACAATGGCGAGCGACGTGGCCGCCCTGAAAAAGCGCCGAGAGGCCGCGCGTCCCAACTATGACGCCCATAAGCCGATGCTCGATGATGCGCTTGACTATGTGCTGATCCATCGGCGGTCGACGCGCGACACCGGCAAGGGCGAGGAGCGCCAAAACCGGGTCTATGACCTCACCGCGCCCATGGCGATCATGCGCGGCGCGGGGCGGCTGCATCAAGATCTCGTGCCTCCCGGCTTCTATAAGCTCGAGCCGGGCCCGGTGCTGGCGCTGGCGCTGAAAGGCGACCCGAACCGAGAGCAAGCGCTGCGATTGCAGCTCGAAAACGTCACTTCGATCACGGCCACGCTGTTTGAGACGGGTGAGTGGGACACCGCGTTTCATGAAATGGCGCTCGATCTCATGGCGGGCACGGGCGCCATGCTGATCCTGCCGGGCGACGACGAGAAGCCGGTGCGGTTTTGCGCGGTCGCGATCGATGAAGTGATCCTTGAGGGCGGGCCGTATGGCGACGTGACGGGGATCTTTTGGACCCGCACGTGGACGGTGCGATCGCTTCGCGAGGCGTACCCAAAAGGCAAGTTTGGGCTGAAGTTTAAGGAGCTCGAAAAGACGAGCCCGGAAAAGCCGATGGACTGCCACGTTTACACCATTTGGGAGCCGAAAAAGCGGCGCTGGGTCATGGCGGTGCAAGCCGACTGTGACGACAACGTTGTGGCAGAAGCCGAAAGCCGCACCTGTCCGTGGATCACCCCGCGCTACTATCGGGTGCCGGGCGAGGTGTATGGACGCGGCCCCATCACGCAAGCTCTGCCTGCGATACGCACTGTGAACACGGCACAACGCCTCGCCCTGCAAGCGGCGGCGATTGTGCTGTCTGGCATCTACACGGCGGTTGATGACGGGGTGTTTAACCCCGCGCAAGCGCCCGTGGCGCCGGGCGCCTTCTGGAAGGTGGCGCGCAATGGCGGCGTGATGGGGCCGACGATCCAGCGGCTGCAAGATCCGCGCATTGACCTATCCCAGATCATCGTCAAAGAGCTGCAAGTGACCATCCAGGGCGCGTTGCTCGACGCCACCTTGCCACCCGATGGCGCGGCGGTGCGCTCGGCCACGGAAATCCTCGAGCGCGTCAAGCGCATGTCGTCGGACTATACGGGCGCGTTCGGCCGTCTGGTGTCGGAGATCGTCGTGCCGGTGGTGCGGCGCGTAACCGAAATCGCGTATTCGCGCCAGCTCATTCCCGACAATATCTCGATCGACCAACTGTTGGTGCGGGTGCGCGTGGTGTCGCCGCTCGCTCAGGCGCGCCAGGTGCGCGAAGTAGAGGCGATCACGCAGGGCCTGCAATTGCTGGCAGCGATCGACCCCAGGCTGATGCTGCGCCTGGTCCAGATCGACCCGGCGATGATCGACGTGTTGCGCGCGCTCGGCTTCCCTGAGCGCAACCTAACCACGGCCGAACAGCGCGCCGAACAAGACCAACAAGACGCGCAAGCCGCCCAAATGGCGCAAATGATGGCCGCCGCGCCGGCCGCCAAGGATGCCGCGCAAGCTGTTTCCACCGCCGCACAGATTGGGGTGTGACATGGACACCAACGCCTTCATGCGCCACGCGGCGCCGACGCGCGAGCCCGACGCCTTGATGCCTCCTGAAATCCAGGCGGCAATGGGGCTCGATCCGTTCTTGCTCGACACGTTGTTCGCCGACCAGAAGGGCAAGATCGAAGCGGCGAAAAAGGCTGAGAAGGCGCGCGCGGACCAGCGCGAGCGGCTGGCCGGCGCGGTGTCGCGGATCTTTGCGACCGACGACGGCAAGATCTTGCGCGAGTACCTGAAAGGCATGCTCGAGCGCGAAACCTATCTCGTTCTGCAGGGCCTCACAAACGATCAAGTCGTGCAAAACGGCGCGTTCCGCGAGGGCTGCAACGCGGTCGCCAAACTTCTCTTCACGCTGGAAAAGGAAGCCCAGTCATGACGGAAGCCACCACCACAAACGACACCGCGCCCGCCACGATCCCGGCCGCGCAAGCGGCGGCGCCGGCGACACCACCGGCGACGCCACCGGCCGCGACGCCACCCGCTGCACCGCCTCCCGGCGCGGTCCAGGCGCCGGCCGATGCGGCGCCACCGCCTGTCGATGCCAAGCCGGCCGCGACGGGCTATCGGCCCGAAGGCCTGCCCGATCACCTGGTCGGCGCCAATGAGCAAGAAACGATCGACAAGCTCGCCAAGGCCTATGAGAACGCGCGCAAGTCGATTGCGGAAGGCGTGCCTAAGACGCCGGACGAATATCAGCTCAAGCTCGACGACGACGCGGCGAAGCTGTTTGGGCCGGATCTCGCGGCCGACCCGGTGATGACGGCGCTTCGCGCCAAGGCGCATGAAGCCGGCCTCAAGGGGAGCCAGTTCAACGCGTTCATGGCCGGCGCGATCGGCGAGCTCGCCAAGATGGGCGTCGTTGCGCCACCGGTCGACGCCAAGGCGGATCTGGAAGCGGTGCGAGCACAGCTGAAGGATCTCGGGCAAGACACGTCCGACGCGGCGATCACCATGGAAATCCAGAAACACGCGGCGTGGGTCGACGTGTTCGGCAAGCAAAACAATCTGAAGCCGGAAACGATCGACGCCATGAAGGCATTCGTCGACATTCCGGCCGGCCTGCCGGTGCTGCGGGCGATCCAGCAAGCGCTGGGCGCCTCGCCGATCGCCATGGGTGGCAACCAAGCGCCGACGACGTGGACTAAAGACAAGCTGCGCGAGGCGCAAGCCGACCCGCGGCTAAACCCGTCGTCGCCCAAGTATGATCGGCAGTTCGTGGAAGACGTCGATCGCGCCTATCGACAGGTTTACGGGAACGGTTGACCGGTCCCGCTCGGCCCTAGCGTCGGGTCCAGCCACACGATAGGCGGACCCGACGCGCGGACGGCCCTTAGGTGCTCGCACCTGACCCTACAAGCGCATGGCCCTTCGCCTCGGTGGATTTCGATCCATTGATGCGAGGACACAGACATGAGCGCGAACGCTCCGACTTGGTTCGTTGAACAGTACAAGGACCGCGTGACCCACGTGTTCCAGGCGTCCGGCTATCTCATGAAGGGCATGGTGATGCCCGAGGGGACGCTGGAAGGCACCAAGGCTTACTTCCCGGTCATGAGCGCGGGCACCGCCCGCAAAAAGGTGCGCGGCAACGAGGCCGTGCCGATGAACGCGGGCAAGAGCCGCGTCGAAGCCGTGCTCGAAACCTTCGAGGCCTTCGACGAAATTTACAAATTCGACCTGTCGCGCCTCGGTCCGAACGAGCGCACGGCCATTCAGGAAGCCGGCGCCAAGGCGCTTGGCCGCTCGGTCGACGCGGAAATCATCGCCAAGATGAACGCGACGGCCGCGACGTCGGGCACGTCGAACTTGGTGACCAACACGTCGACGGCGTTCGGCCTCGTGGAAGCCGTGACCATGGTTCAGAAGCTGCAATCGAACGACGTTCCGATGGACGGCCAAATCTGGTGTGGCCTGCCGTCGCTCCTGTGGAACCAGCTGATGAGCTTCAAGCAATTCAGCTCGTCGGACTATGTCGGCCCGGATCTGCCGTTCAAGGCGAATACCGTCGGCAAGACGTGGAACTTCGTGAACTGGTTCCTGATCCCCGACAGCTACTTGCCGGTGCCGGCGTCGAACCAGGTCGACGTGTTCATGTGGCACAAGTCGGCGTTCGGCTGGGCGAACAACTTCGATCTTCAGACCACGATGGACTGGGACAACCGCAAGGGTTGCTGGACCATCCGCATGGAGAGCGAAGGCGCCGCGGCGGGCATCCTGCCGGCTGGCGTCGTGCGCGGCCGTTTCCTCACCAACACCGCCATCACCGCGAACTGATCGACCGGCGCGGCGCCTTCGGGCGCCGTGCCTTCGCTCGTTGACACATTTGGGAGGCCGCAATGGCTTTTTCTGCTGATGAAATCAAGCGCATCACCATCGGGCCGGCGCTCGGCTCGGGTGCGTCGTCGGTCAAGTCCGTTTGGATGCTGGCGACCAATGACACCGCCGCCGACGTGCAGACGTCCGGCTATTTCAACTCGTTCGTAGCGCAGCTTCAGCTCGGCGACGTGATCATCGCCGCGCTCGATCTGGACGGCACGCCGGCCGGCCGGATGTATCTGGTCACCGCCAAGTCGGCCACCGCGATCACCGTCGCGCCGTTCCAAGCCACTGCGATTTCCTGATCAGCCGCGGGTGATCGCAGCGAGGCGCGGGCGTTGTGGTGGCGCCCGCGCCAGTCTTTATCCCTGATTGGCGCGAGATCTGATCATGAGCGTGGTTTCTGGCGAATTGCGACGGATCGCCGCTGGCGCGGCGCGCGGCATGGGTGGCGGCTCGGTGAAAAGCCGGTGGATGCTCGTCACCGACGACACGATCGCCGAGATCGAAGCGCCGGGCTATTTTGATGCGCAGGCCGATCAACTGGTGGTCGGTGACCAGATTGACGTGTCGGCCAACCTGTCGGCCGAGCCGGAAATGCGCAGTTATGTGGTCAGTGGCAAGGCGGGCACGGCGATCACTGTACGGCAATCGAACGGTTTAAACGCGGCGGCCATCAATGCGCTGATGGCAGCTACGTCTATTGCGGGCACGGATAAGGTGCCGATCGCGCAAGGAAACAACGGGCGCACCGCGACGGTGTTTCAGATTGGCGACGTGGTCCTTGGTTTCGTGGGCCCGGAAAAACACGGGGCTGTCGGTGACGGCGTGGCTAACGACACCGCCGCGCTTCAGGCGTGCCTAGCGGCCGAAAAGCACATCTACTTGCGCCCAAACCGTGTCTACCGCATCAACGCGCCGCTATTCGCGCGCATCGGCGGTCAGCAAATTATTGGCCCGCGCTCGGCCGTGATCCGAATGGATCCGCTCGCGACGGGCGATGGCTCGGTTTATTGGATTTCTTCGGCGCTGGTAGTCGCGGCGTCGGCCGGTGA
>CALSBD010000245.1:0-5612 GCA_943373055.1 Rhizobium sp. Q54 | reverse complement strand
GTCACCGGTTGCCGGGTTGGTGACGGTGATCGTCTGGCCGCCATCCGCCTGGACCCACTGGCCGTTGATCAGGTTGGCTTCGCGCAGGAACGGGTTGGTGCGCTTGAGCATGGGACATCTCCTCGACTGTATCGACTGCGTTGGGGTCGATTTCGTTAGGGTCTGGCGGCCGGTCAATTGGAAGGTTCCAATTCACGGCCCGCTCGAATTGTGCCTCTTTTGGCACAGGCGCGGCAGAACCTCCACCTCCACGCACGCATGGCCCATCCGATCCCAATCGACTGGCGACGGCGGCTTTGAAACGTTGTAGGCATAATGCCAAAGTCGAATATCGCGAATAGCGAAGCGAGAGGGGCCATCGGGGAAATGAGGCGGAATCGTAAGGTCAAGATCGTGGCGACGCTGGGGCCGTCGTCCTCTGATGCACCGACCATTGAGCGGCTGTGGCGCGCGGGTGCGGACGTGTTCCGCATCAATATGAGCCACACCGATCACGCGCGGCTGAAACTGCTCGTCGAGCGGATCCGGCAGGTGGAAAAGAAGGTCGAGCGGCCGATCGCGATCCTTGCCGACCTGCAGGGGCCCAAGCTGCGCGTGGGCGCATTCAAGGATGGGCCGCAGTCGCTCGAACTGGGCGCCACCTTCATTCTCGATTCCAATGCCGCACCCGGTGACGCCACCCGCGTGCACCTGCCGCATCCTGAAATTCTGGCGGCGGTGGAGCCGGGCCATCGGTTGTTGATCGACGACGGCAAGATCCGTCTGCGCTGCACGGCGAAGGACGGCAACGACCGGCTCGTCTGTCAGGTCGAAGTGCCGGGCAAAATCTCCGACCGCAAGGGCGTGTCGTTGCCCGATACCGAACTGCCGATTGGCGCGCTGACCGAGAAGGACCGGCGCGACCTTGATGCGGTGCTTCTGGAGGAAGTCGACTGGATCGCGCTCTCCTTCGTGCAACGCCCTGAGGACGTCGCTGAAGTCAAAAAGGTTGCGCGCGGCCGGGCAGGTGTGATGGCCAAGATCGAGAAGCCGCAGGCGATCGATCGGCTGGAAGATATCATTGAGATCGCCGACGCATTCATGGTGGCCCGCGGTGACCTGGGTGTTGAACTGCCCATCGAGCGGGTGCCGAGCTTGCAAAAGCGCATGACCCGTCTGGCGCGCCGCAAGGGCAAGCCGGTTATCGTGGCCACGCAGATGCTGGAAAGCATGATCCAATCGCCGGTGCCGACCCGTGCGGAAGTCTCCGACGTGGCGACCGCCGTGTTCGAAGGCGCCGATGCGGTCATGCTGTCGGCGGAATCGGCCGCTGGCCAGTATCCGGTCGAGGCGGTTGCCATGATGAACCGGATCGCGGAGGAGGTGGAGGCGGACGCTATCCATCGCCAGATCATCGACGCGCAGGCGCCGGAGTCGGAGCCAACCGGTGCGGACGCCATCACCCGTGCGGCGCGGCAGATCGCCGAGACGATCAACTTGGCGGCCATCGTCACCTACACGTCGTCGGGCTCCACGGGTCTGCGCGCCGCGCGCGAGCGGCCACGGGTGCCCATCATCGCGCTGTCGCCGGTGGCGACCACCGCGCGCCGGCTCACCTTGTGCTGGGGGCTGCATTCGGTTGTCACCGACGACGCGCATGACCAGGACGACATGGTCGACCGGGCATGCCGGATCGCGTTTAAAGACGGGTTCGCTAAGCCCGGCCAGCGCATCATCGTAACGGCAGGCGTGCCATTCGGCACACCGGGCGCGACGAACCTGTTGCGCATCGCGTTCGTCGGCTCCGATGGGCTGACGGGTCTTTGAGCGGCGCACGGGCTTGTTGATCGCATGACCCGCTCGCGCGCGACCGTCATTGGCCTGACCGCCATTGCCATGTGGGCGACGCTGGGCGCGCTCACGGCGGCGTCGGGCACCGTGCCGCCGTTTCTCATGAATGCCCTGTGCTTTGGGATCGCCGGCATCGTCTCGCTCGGCTTTCTGGCCGCGCGGGGCGACTGGGCGGCGTTGCGCCAGCCCTGGCCGGTGTGGGTGCTCGGCGTGGGTGGCCTGTTTGGCTACCACGCGCTCTACTTCACGGCCTTGCGCAATGCGCCGCCGGTGGAGGCAGGGCTGATCGCCTATCTGTGGCCGCTCTTGATCGTGCTGTTCTCTGGCCTGTTACCCGGTGAGCGGCTGAAGGCCCATCACGTGGTCGGCGCGCTGTTGGGGCTTGTGGGGGCCGCGTTGATCGTCACCAAGGGGCAGGGCTTCGCGTTCGATCCGGCCTATGGCGTGGGCTACTTGGCGGCGCTGGGCTGCGCGTTCACATGGGCGATCTATTCGGTGTTGTCCCGCCGGGTCGGTGAGGCGCCCACCAGCGCGGTGGCCGGGTTCTGTTTGGTGACGGCGCTTCTGTCCGTCCCATTCCATCTCGCCTTGGAGACGACCGTGTGGCCCAGCGGCGCGATCGCCTGGGCGGCGGTGATCGGGCTTGGACTGTTTCCCGTCGGGCTTGCCTTCTTCACCTGGGATGTCGGGATAAAGAAGGGGGATATCCAAGTCCTCGGCGCGGCCAGCTACGCCACGCCGCTCGCCTCCACCTTCGTCCTCATCCTGGCCGGCTTTGGCGAGGCGACCTGGGTGATTGGCGCCGCCGCGGTGCTGATCACCGTCGGCGCGCTGATTGCGGCGAAGGATATGCTTCTCAAGCGCACGTCGGCTTGAGGTTCGTCAACCGGCGCGCGGCGCGCGCGGTTTGGGGAACCAGTCGGGCGGGGCCATCTCAAACCCTTCGAAGCGGAAGCCGGGCGCGACGGTGCAGCCCACAAGCGTCCAAGCCCCTAGGCTCTCGGCCGATTGCCACGCACGGCGAGGCACGACCACTTGCGGGCGCTGGCCGGCGGCGAACTCGGTGCCGAGCCGATAAGCGACCGCGTCGTGGCCGTTCTCCGAGATGGTGAGGGCGAGCGGCGCGCCGGCATACCAGTGCCACACCTCCACGGCATCGACCCGGTGCCAGTGCGAGACGTCGCCGGCCTCCAAAAGATAGTAAATCGCCGTCGATGCCGCCCGGCCGTCGTGGCCCTCGGGATCGCGAAAGGTTTCGGCGTACCAGCCGCCCTCGGGATGGCGGATCATGCCGAAGTGGCGGATGATCTCAGCGGCGGTGTGGCTCATGCAGGGTCCCAATCGGTGGCGCTGTCAGGCGAGGGTGTCAGGATGCGCGGTGCGAAGGCGGGCACGGGGCGGAACATGGGCACGGACCGGGCGCGCGGCCGGCTCGGCAGGCCTTGATATAGCTGCTTCGTCGCTTCCACCAAGATGACGCCGCTCAGCCCGGGCGTGAGCGCACCACCGACCCGCTCAAACATGGGTGCGGTGCGGATGAGGAAGCGCTTCTTCCACGGGGTGAAGTAAAACGCGCCGCGCCAGTCGATCGGCGAAAACAGCGCCTCCTTCAGGAGGGCAGACAGCTGCGAGCGGCTGTAGGGGCGGCCATAGCCGAACGGGGTGGTTTCCAGCCGCGCCCACAGGCCGACACGGTTTGGCACCACGGCGATCAGTCGCCCGCCGGGCGCCAGCACGCGCCAGACTTCGCGCAGCATGTGACGCGGATTGTCGGCCATTTCGAGCGCATGCAACAGGATCACCCGGTCGACTGAGCTGTCAGGCAGCGGCAAGTCGTCTTCGACCACCAGGACGCTGGTGGACGGACCTTCGGCGGGCCAGTTCACCACACCTTGGGCGGCGGGCATGAAGGCGAGCACGCGCTCGGCCTCCTCCTTGAACGGCCGCAAGATCGGCGTGGCGTAGCCAAGCCCGAGCACGCGGTCGCCACTTACCCGCGGCCACATGGCGCGGAGGCGGATGCGCAACATGTGCCGCACCAGATGGCCGAGCGGCTCCCCATAGAAATTGCGCAGGTCAACGACGTCAATGTGCATGGCTGAACCGTGCGGGCATCAGTCGGCGCGGTCAAGAGGGGGAGGTTGCGAGGGCGCGGCGGGACGGGCGGCGAGCGCCGCGCCATAAAGGATCATGGCGGGGCCCGACGGCGGGGCTTCGGCGAGCAAGGCGGCAAGCTCGGTGATGGTGGACTGCACGAGGTGTTTGTCGGGCGTGCCCAGGCTGACAGCCATCACCGCCGGCGTCTGCGGCGACAGGCCGCGCGCGACCAAGGCGGTCACCAGCTGACCAAAGGTGCCCTTGCCCATGAATACGCAGGTCGTGGCGCCCGGATCGGCGAGTGCCGCGAGATCCAGGTCCTTGGGCATTTCGCCATCGACATCATGGCCGGTGACGAACTGAACCCGCCGCGCGACGAGACGCTTGGAGAGCGACAGGCCGGCTTCGGCGGCGGCGGCGAGCGGCGAGGCGATGCCGGGCACAATCTCAAAGGCGATGCCGGCCGCCACGAGCGCCTCGATCTCCTCGTCGACGCGGCCAAACACGGTGGGGTCGCCGGCCTTGAGGCGCACCACATTGAGGCCAAGGCGAGCGTAGTCGACGATGAGCCGGCTCACCTCCGCTTGTTTCGGCGAGGGTCGTTTGGCGCGCTTACCAACGGCGACCCGCTCGGCGCCGGGGCGGATGAGATCGAGCACCGCGCCGCTGGCGAGATCGTCATAAAGCACCACATCGGCGGTGCGCAGACGGTCGGCGGCGCGCAAGGTCAACAGGTCGCGGTCGCCGGGGCCGGCGCCGACGAGCGAGACGCGACCGGGAGGAAGCGGGGAGGGCGTGGTCACGGACGGGTCCCTGAAGCGGCGGAGGAGACGGCGGGGGTGAGGTCTTGGTCGACCCAATGGAAAAAGGTGCCCGTCACGGTGCCGCGGCGGGCGCCGGTCTCGTCGACCGGGGCGCCATTGGCGTCCTCGACTTGGGCCAGCGGCGCGTCAGGCTGGGCGAGGATCGAGGCGTAATGAAACTCGTGTCCGCGCAGTGCCGACCCGGCGCGGGCGCCGGGCATATCGGTCAACAGGCGGGCGTGGCGATAGCCCAAGTGGAGCCGGCGCTTGGCGTAGCTGGTCTCGAGCCCCAAGAGGCCGACCATGGCGTGGCGCACGCCATCGGCGTCGACGAGGCCAGCCCCCAGCGCCATGAAGCCCCCGCACTCGCCATGGACCGGTCGGGTCGCCGCGAAACGGATGAGGCCGGCGCGGAAGCGCTCGGCGTTAGCGAGCCGTCCGGCGTGCAGCTCCGGATAGCCGCCGGGCAACCAGGCGACATCGGCGCTGTCATCGGGCGCCTCATTGGCGAGCGGCGAGAAGGGCAGGATCTCAGCCCCCGCGGCGCGCCAGGCGGCCAAAAGATGCGGGTAGACAAAGGAAAACGCCGCGTCGCGGGCAAGCGCGATGCGCTGGCCGGGCGGCGTGAGCCGTGTCGCCTCGGCGGCGCTGATCGCGCGCGTTGGCCGCGCCGCGGCGGCGAGCGCGTCGAGATCAAGGTTCGCTTCCGCCAGATCGGCGAGCCGGGCGAGCCGATCGGTGAGCGCGGGGTCCTCCTCGGCTTGCACGAGGCCCAAGTGGCGCTCGGGCAGCTCAATTGCGGCGGCCTTCTGCAACGCGCCGAAGACGGGCAGGCCGATGCGATCGAGGCCAACCCGCACCAACGTCTCGTGGCGGGGGCTT
>CALSBD010000244.1:0-5617 GCA_943373055.1 Rhizobium sp. Q54 | reverse complement strand
AGCCAACGACATGGGCTTCGCCGTGTCGGCGGCGGCGGAGTTTGAGTTCTTCGTCTTCGACGAGACGCCGCATTCGGTCCGCGAGAAGGGCTATCGCAACCTCAAGAACATCACGCCGGGCTTCTATGGCTACTCGATGCTGCGCGCGGGCGCGCATGCGGATTTTTATGAGGAACTCCTGGACGTCTGCCGGCTGATGGACATGGAGCTGGAGGGTCTGCACACCGAGACCGGCCCCGGCGTTCTGGAAGCTGCCATTCGCGTCGGCGATGCGCTGGAGGCGGCGGACAAGGCGGCGCTGTTTAAGACCACCACCAAAATCCTCGCCCAAAAGCGCGGCTGGATGGCGACCTTCATGGCCAAGTGGTCACGCGATTGGCCAGGCCAGTCGGGCCATCTGCACATGTCGCTCAAGGACAAATCCACCGGCAAGTCGGCGTTTTACGACGCCGCGAAGCCCTACACGATGTCCGACACCATGCGCTGGTTCGTCGGTGGCCAGCAGCAGCTGATGCCAGAGCTTTTGGCGATGGTCGCCTGCACGGTCAATTCCTACACCCGGCTCATTCCCGGCTTTTGGGCGCCGACCGATTCGGCCTGGGGCGTGGAAAACCGCACCACCGCGCTGCGTGTCATCCCCGGCTCGGAGAAGTCCCAGCGGGTGGAGTACCGGATCGCCGCCGCCGACATCAACCCCTATATCGCGCTCGCCGCGTCGATCGGCTCGGGCCTGTGGGGCATCGAAAACAAGATTGAGCCGGGTGACCCCATCACCGGCAATGCCTATGAAAAGACCTTGCCACCCGAGCGCGCGCTGCCGCGCACGCTGATGGAGGCGGCCGGCCGGCTCAAAGCGTCCGCCCCGGCACGGGGGCTGTTTGGGGATGCGTTCGTCGATCACTACGCGGCCACCCGCGAGTGGGAGGAGCGTGAGTTCCGCAAGGCAATCACCGACTGGGAAATGGCGCGCTACTTCGAGATCATCTGAGCCGCGGAGGCGCGTTTCCCGTCATGCGCGAACCTTTCGCGTCAATGCCCGTCTGTGCTATCGTCTCGCCGGATCGACCCGGAGGCGAGGATGGACCGCGACGCGCGCATCAAGGAGTTGGCCGAACGCCTCGCCGCGCTGCAGGGCACCACGCCCGAGCGCGTGATCGAGCGGCTGTTGGAGCGGGAATGGGCCGCGTGGGAAGCCACGCCGCCGCCCAACGCGCCAGGCTTCGCCGAAGAGACGCAGGCGCCGTTGGACGAGGCTGGGGTGGCGGCGGTTCCGGGTCAATGGATACCAACGCCCAAAGCCGGTCGGCAGGCCTATATGGGCTATTGGGAGAAGGACTTTCGGGTTTTCCACGCGATACCTTTGCCGCCTCAAACGCCAGAGCAAGTCGCACTTGCCGACGCCATTTTGAACAACGCGTTAAATGCCGAGGACTCCGCGACTGGGGATTCTCTCACGTCTACGTCGAAACCAAGCCTTTCAGGACTTTGGAACGATCCGGAAGCAACCAAACTCCGTCACGCGCAGTACCGGGCGGAGATGGCCGAGTCGCGCGCTCGTCATGGACTGCCACGCGAAGTGAATTCGGAACCACTGCCGAAGTCGTTTTACGACGAAATGTGGGAAGACTAAGCGTGATTATCGTCGATGCTTCGGCGATTGTCGCCATCACATGCGACGAACCTGATGCCGATGGCCTAAAGGACATTCTGAAAGCAGCGCTTGGACGGCCCAGAGGCACTCATGCCGTCACCTTACTTGAGGCCGTCAACGCCATTCAGCGTCATTTGCGCTGCACGCGCGGGGATGCCGAAGCGACGCTCGCCGACTTCCTCGACCGTTACGACATCGCCATCCTTCCCATCGACGCCGAAATCGGCCGCCTTGCCCGTGAAGCTTACGCCCATTTCGGCAAGGGCCAGGGCCACCGGGCGCAACTCAATCTCGGCGACTGCTTTTCGCATGCCGTCGCCACGAAGTACGCCGCCATTCTCCTCTTTGTCGGAGACGACTTTGTCGCCACCGGCATGTCCTCCGCGCTCGCCTCGCCATGACGGCCGCGCGCGTTTCACAGCTGAAGGTTCATCATGTCCGATATCGTCTGTGTCTCTCCCATTGATGGCCGCGAAGTCGCCCGCCGCGCACCCGCCTCGCCCGCCGAGATCGCGGCGGCGCTGACCGCTGCCCGCGCCGCTCAGAAGGAATGGCGCAAGGTTCCGCTCGCGGAGCGCAAAGCCGCGCTTGAGCGCTTCGTGGCCGCCATGCTCGCCATGAAGGACGAGATCGTGCCCGAACTGGCGCTGCAAATGGGCCGGCCGGTGCGCTATGGCGGCGAGTTCCGCCCGTTCGAAGAGCGCACGCGCTATATGATCTCGATTGCCGAGGAGGCGTTGAAGCCGATCGTGCCGGCGCCGATGGATGGCTTCCGCCGCTACATCGCGCGCGAGCCGGCCGGTGTCGTGTTCGTCATCGCGCCGTGGAACTATCCCTTCATCACAACGCTCAATACGGTTGCGCCGGCGATCCTCGCCGGCAATGCGGTGATCCTGAAGCACGCGCAACAAACGATCCTCGTCGGCGACCGCTTTCAAATGGCGGCCGACAAGGCTGGCTGGCCGAAGGGTCTGTTCCAGCACCTGGTGCTCGACCACGCCTCCACCGCCAAGATCCTGTCGTCGGGCTCGGTCGACCACGTCAACTTCACCGGGTCGGTGGCCGGTGGCCGCGCGATCTCCGCGGCGTGCGCGGGCACCTTCACCACCATGGGCCTGGAGCTCGGCGGCAAGGACCCTGCCTATGTCCGCCCGGACGCCAACTTCGACGCCGCGGTCGAGAACCTGGTTGACGGTGCGTTTTATAATTCGGGCCAATGCTGCTGCGGTATCGAGCGCATCTATGTCCACGAGGCGCTTTACGATCGCTTTGTCGACAAGTTCGTCGACCTCACCAACACCTACCGCCTCGGCAACCCGCTGGATGCCGAAACAACGCTTGGCCCAATGGCTCACGTCCGCTTCGCCGACGTGGTGCGCCGCCAGGTTGACGAGGCGCTCGACATGGGCGCGGTCGCCCATATTGACGACCAGCTGTTCCCGGCCTCCAAGGACGGCACCGCCTATTTGATGCCGCAGGTGCTCACCAGCGTCACCCACCAGATGAGCGTGATGCGCGATGAGAGCTTCGGCCCGGTCGTCGGCATCATGAAGGTGAAGGACGACGCCGAGGCAATCGCCCTCATGAATGACAGCCCTTACGGCCTCACCGCGTCGCTGTGGACGTCGGACATGGACGCTGCCGAGGCGATCGGCCGCGAAATCGAGACCGGCACCGTGTTCATGAACCGCTGCGACTATGTCGATCCGGGCCTTGCGTGGACCGGCGTCAAGGACACCGGCCGCGGCGCCTCGCTCTCCGTCATTGGCTTCGAGATACTCACCCGGCCGAAGAGCTATCACCTGCGGAGCCTGTGATCGAATGACCACGCCAACCTTCAAGGCGACCGAGCCGGCCCACGCGACCGTCCTCGTCGACGACGAGCGGGTGACGGTGACCCGGTGGGACTTCGCGCCCGGCGCCGAAACCGGCTGGCATACCCACGCGCACGACTATGTCGTCGTGCCGCTCACCGACTGCGCGTTCCTGCTCGACGAGCCCACCGGTCAACGGCGGGTCGATGTCGCGGCGGGGGCGGCGTACTCCCGGCTTTTGGGCGTGTCGCACAACGTCATCAACGGCGGCGACAAGCCCATGAGCTTCATCGAAGTCGAACACAAACGTCGATCCTGACCCGTCTTCCAAACCAAACAACAACGGACCTCTCCATGTCGCCCCGCGCCAATTGGAACTACCCGACCGCCGTCCGCTTCGGCGCCGGTCGGATCAACGAACTCGCCAGCGCTTGCCAGACGGCCGGCATCAAGGCCCCGCTCCTGGTCACCGACCCGTTCTTGTCCACCCAGCCGATGACCAAGGCCGCCCTGGAAAGCCTCACAGCGGCCGGTCTGAAGGCGGCGATGTTCTCCGACGTTAAGGCGAACCCGGTGGAATCGAACGTCTATGCTGGCGTGAAGATGCTGAAAGAGGGCGGCCATGACGGCGTCGTGTGCTTCGGTGGTGGTTCCGCCCTTGATGTGGGCAAGGTGATTGCTTTCATGGCCGGCCAGAAGCGGCCCATGTGGGACTTCGAGGATGTCGGCGACTGGTATACCCGCGCCGACCCGGCCGGCATCGCGCCCAATATTTGCGTGCCGACGACCGCCGGCACCGGCTCGGAGGTCGGCCGCGCCGGCGTCATCACGCAGGAGAAGACCCACACCAAGAAGGTGATATTCCATCCCCTGATGATGCCCAAGGTCACGATCTGTGATCCGGCCCTGACCGTCGGCATGCCGAAATTCATCACGGTGGGCACCGGCATGGATGCTTTCGCGCATTGTTTGGAGGCTTATTGCGCGCCGGGGTATCACCCGCTCGCTGACGGCATCGCGGTCGAGGGCATGCGCCTCGTCAAGAACGCGCTGCCGAAGGTGGTCGCCGACCCTGGCGATCTTGACGCGCGCGGCGATATGATGTCGGCGGCGGCGATGGGGGCCACTGCGTTCCAAAAGGGGCTTGGCGCCATCCATGCGCTCTCCCACCCGGTCGGCGCGCTCTACGACACTCACCATGGCATGACCAACGCGGTGTTCATGCCCTATGTGCTCGTCTTCAATAAAAAGGCGATCAAGGACCGCATCGAGCGGCTCGCGGCCTATATGGGCTTGAAGCCTCGCTTCAATTCGTTCCTCGATTACGTGCTCGAATTGCGCGCAAGCCTCGGCGTGCCGCACACCTTGCCGGAGTTTAAGGCGGGCATCACCGACTTTGAGACCATGTCGAAGATGGCGCCCAAGGACCCGACCGCAGGCGGCAATCCGGTCAAGCTGACCAAGGCCGCCGCGATGAAGCTCTATCACCGCGCGGTCGAGGGCAAGGTGTAAGCGTAACTTCAATAAGTGGAATCCGGTTCCTAGAAAGATGGCGCAAAGTCAAAAGTCTAAAGCGTGCGCCTAATTCAATCAGATCAATAAGCGCTGCAGTTGGTTCTACCTTGACCCTGCGTCGGTCTACCCCCAACGAAAAAGGCCCCACCGCGCCAACGGTGGGGCCTCTTAGTCTGGTCGCGGCGCGGCTTGCCTCCGGCGAGGCGAGCCAGCGCGGCGGGTTGATCACTCCGCTGCGTCGCGCACGCCAGGGGCGGCGTCGCGGACGGTGACGTCCACATGGGCCTCGAACTTCTCGAAGTTCTTGGTGAACATGTCGACGAGGCGCTTCGCCTGGGCATCGAAGGCGAGCTTGTCGCGCCAGGTCTTACGCGGATACAGGATATGCGGCTCGATGCCGGGCACGTCGGTGGGCACGGCGAAGCCGAAGTACGGATCGGTGTAGAACCGACCGCCCTTGAGCGAGCCATCAAGCGCGGCCGACAGCAGGCGACGCGTCACCTTGATCGGCATGCGGCGGCCTTCGCCATAGGCGCCACCGGTCCAGCCGGTGTTGACGAGCCAGCAATCCACCTCATGCTCGGCGATCAGCTCACGCAATAGGTTGCCATAGACCGACGGGTGGCACGGCATGAAC
>CALSBD010000243.1:0-5627 GCA_943373055.1 Rhizobium sp. Q54 | reverse complement strand
ACTGCTTACGACTCTGAAGAGATATGCGAACATGACATATAAAAATACACAATAAAATAGCCAGATATTAACTTCTTGTTCTGTTTTAGGAAGGACATTGTTCAAATAGTCAACCACGTCTCAATTCCATAGATCGCTCTAGCCGCGATGAATGGCGTGTTGCGCCAACAGAAGTCCTGCGATGACTGCAATTACCGCCACAAATACCATCGAGGATTCAGATGGCGTAACATCAAAAACCTGAACGGAAAGGACGTGGAAGCCAGAGATGGCTGCGATACCTACGCCCGCCGCGGCCTTTGCAGACAGCTCGACGGCTTTTGATAAAGATCCCGCTTTTGGATCGCTATTGTGGTGATCGCTGAGCGCCATTAGCACACCCCAAAAACCTATAATTGCAAAATATACAACTTCTCGATTTCGGTCAATGCCAGAAGGGGGCCGAAGCCCGCCTTGCTGCTTCTCAATCTCTACCTCCCAAGACGATAAACCCCCGCGCTCGAAAGCGCGAGGGTTGAATTCGGGTGTGGTGAAGACACCAATCAGGCGCGGCCCTTGACGAGCTGGCCGGTGACGGTGGCCACGTGGCGGCCTTGGGTGTTGGCGATCTCGAGTTCGGCCTCGGAGGGCATGCGCGAGCCGTCGCCGCGGGTAATGGTGGTGGCGCCGTAGGGCGAACCGCCCTGCATGACTTCGCCTTCCATCAGACGCTGCTCGGAGAACGGCACGCCCAGAATGATCATGCCGTGGTGGAGGAGCGAAGTGATGGTGGAGATGATCGTGGTCTCCTGGCCGCCGTGCTGGGTGGCGGTGGAGGTGAACACCGACGCCACCTTGCCGATCAGCTTGCCCTGGAACCACAGGCCGCCGGTCTGGTCGAGGAAGTTGGCCATCTGAGACGACATGCGGCCGAAGCGGGTCGGCACGCCGAAGATGATGGCGTCATACTCGGGAAGCTCGTCGACGGTGGCGATCGGGGCCGCCTGGTCGAGCTTGAAGTGGGAAGCCTTGGCGACCGCCTCGGGCACGAGCTCGGGCACCCGCTTGACGACCACCTCGGTGCCGGCGACCGACGCCACGCCTTCGGCGACCGCGTGCGCCATCGTTTCCATGTGGCCATAGCTCGAATAGTAAAGCACCAAAACCTTGGTCATTGTCCGCTCCTCGTTGGGATGCCTTGGTATGTCCGATCCCCCCACCGCTTGGCTAGGCACGCAGGTGGCGACGAATTGTTTCCCCTCATTGAACGATAGGGCCCTGGACAGCGGTCGCATTCATACATCCACATCCGTAGTCGCGCGCATGGCAAATGGATGCGCAAAATGGACAGGGTCATAGGCGCGTTTTCATTCGTTTGCGATGGGGCTTCCTCGCTTCCATAGTGGAGGATAGCCAGTCGTCTGAGGAGCTCACCGTGACCGAACCGGCCGTGTCCCTGGAACTTGATCCCACCTGCCGTCCCCGTCGCGGGGGCCGCCTTGCGCGCGTGGCGGAGCGGGCCGGCCCGATGCCGGATGCCCTGCGGCCGATTCGGCCCGGCATTGAAGGCGGTGCCTATCGACCGCTGTCGACGGCGGACGAGGCCAAGATCCATGCCGCGGCGCTCGATGTGCTGGAGAAGATCGGTCTTGCCGACGCGATCCCCTCGTGCGTGGAGGTTTGCACGGCGGTGGGCGCGGTGATGGGCGATGATGGCCGGCTGCGGTTTCCCCGCGCGGTGGTGGAAGACACGCTCGCTAAGGCGGCGCGTCGGTTTCCGCTGTATGGGCAAGATCCTCGCCACGACATGGAGCCGTGGGGCCGCAAGGTCTATTTCGGCACGGCGGGCGCTGCGGTCCACATCATTGACCCCGACACCGGCGACTATCGCGATTCGACCACCAAGGACCTGTTTGACATCGGCCGCGTCGTGGATGCGTGCGAGAATATCCACTTCTACCAGCGCGCCGTGGTGTGCCGCGATTTGCCCGCGCCGATGGAGATGGATTTCAACACCTGCTACGCGGCGGTCTCGGCGACCACCAAGCACGTGGGCGCGAGCTGGGTGCACCCGGATCACCTCGCCGCGTCGCTGGAGATGCTGCACATGATCGCCGGTGGCGAGGATAAGTGGCGCGAGCGGCCGTTCGTCAGCCAGTCGAATTGCTTCGTCGTGCCGCCGTTGAAGTTCGCCGAGGATGCCTGCCGCTGCCTTGAAGTCGCCGTGCGCGGCGGCATGCCGGTGTTGCTGCTCTCCGCCGGCCAAGCGGGCGCCACCGCGCCGGCCTCGCTCGCGGGTACGCTTGTTCAAGCGATCGCGGAGTGCCTAGCCGGTCTCGTCTATGTCAACGCGATCAAGCCGGGCGCGCCGGCGATCTTCGGCCCGTGGCCGTTCGTGTCGGACTTGCGCACGGGGGCGATGTCGGGCGGCAGCCCGGAGCAGGCGCTCCTCTCCGCCGCACTGGGCCAGATGGGTCGGTTCTATGATCTGACATTGGGCACCGCGTCGGGCATGTGCGACGCCAAGATGATCGACGCGCAGTCGGGCATGGAGAAGGCTTACAACCACGCGCTCGTCGGCAATGCGGGTGCGAACCTCATTTACGAGTCGGCCGGCATGCATGCCAGCCTGTTGTGCTTCTCCCTGGAGAGCTTGGTGGTCGACAATGACCTCATCGGCGCCGTGCAGCGCACCATGCGCGGCATCACGGTGGACGACGAATCGATCTCGATCGAGACGATCCGGTCCACCTGTGTCGATGGGCCGGGCCACTATCTGGGCTCCGACCAGACCATGCATCTCATGCAGCGCGATTATGTCTATCCGGCCATCGGCGACCGCTGGAGCCCCAATGAATGGAACTCGCGCGGCCGGCCGACCTATGTAAGCCGCGCCAAGGCCAAGACAAAAGCGCTCCTGGACGGCCACTGGCCGAGCCATATCGCGCCGGCCGTTGACGACGCGATCCGGGCCCGGTTCCCGGTCCGTCTCGCCGCCGAAGCCATGCGTCCGCCGGGGGTCTGATCCGGCGCGCTTGGCGATTTTTCGTGCTGCGTTGCGACAGCGTTTCCTCCAGGGCAATAATCCTGTGCTGCATTGCGGCACGGGCGTGCTATGCACTCCCAAACTTCCTCGCGTCCCCATCGGGTTGGGGCGACATGAAGGATCGGGAACATGGCTTCGTCGATGGTGTCCGCTGGTCGCTTGACCGTCGCGTCTGAACTGTATGACTTCCTCGTGCGCGAGGCTTTGCCGGGCACGGGGATTGCCCCGGAGGCCTTCTTCGCCGGCTTCGACGCGCTGGTGCATGATCTGGCGCCGAAGAACCGGGCGCTGATTGAGACGCGGGAGCGCCTGCAGGCTCAGATCGACGCCTGGGAAAAGGCGCAACGTGGTCAGCCGCGCGATCCGGCTGCCTACCGCGCCTTCCTCGCCGAGATCGGCTACCTGGTGCCCGAAGGCCCCGATTTCGCGATCGAGACGGCGAATGTGGATCGCGAGATCGCCGCCGTCGCCGGGCCGCAGCTCGTGGTGCCGATCATGAATGCGCGCTACGCGCTCAATGCGGCGAACGCCCGCTGGGGCAGCCTGTATGATGCGCTTTATGGCACTGACGCGCTGCCTGGCGCGCCGGCGGGCAAGGGGCTTGATGTCGCGCGCGCCGCCCAGGTGGTTGCCGAGGCGAAGCGGTTCCTGGATGAGGTCGCGCCGCTCAAGGGGGCATCGCACGCCGACGTGACGGCCTATGCGCTTGCCGATGGCGTTTTGGTCGCCACCACGCCGACCGGCCTTTATGGCCTGGTCGATCCGGCGCGCTTCGTTGGCTATCGCGAGGCGGATTTCGCGCTGACCTCGATCCTCCTCGGCCACCATGGCCTTCACATCGAGATCGTCATTGACCGCGCGCACCCGATCGGCCGGACCGATCCGGCCGGTGTGGCCGACGTGCTCATGGAAGCGGCGCTGTCGTCGATCATGGACTGCGAGGATTCAGTTGCCGCCGTCGATGCCGAGGACAAGGTGGTCGCCTATCGCTCCTGGCTCGGCCTTATGAAGGGCGATTTGACTGAGACGTTCGAGAAGGGGGGCCGCACGCTCACCCGCGCGCTGGCGGCTGATCGGGCCTATGTGACGCCCGATGGCCAGGCGATCACGCTGCCGGGCCGGGCATTGATGCTCGTGCGCAATGTCGGTCACTTGATGACCACCACGGCGGTCAAGGACGCCGATGGGCGCGAGGTGCCCGAGGGGCTGGTCGATGCCATCGTGACCAGCCTGATCGCGCTGCACGATCTGAAGAAGTCCACCGACGCTGCGATCCGCAATTCGCGCGCAGGTTCGGTCTACATCGTCAAGCCGAAGATGCATGGCCCCGCCGAGGTCGCCTTCGCGGTCGAAATCTTCGATCGGGTTGAGGCTATCCTTGGGATGGCGCCGAACACCTTGAAGATCGGCATCATGGACGAGGAGCGGCGCACGTCGGCCAATTTGAAGGAGTGCATCCGCGCTGCCAAGGCCCGGGTGTTCTTCATCAACACCGGCTTCCTGGATCGCACCGGCGACGAGATGCACACCTCGATGGAAGCTGGTCCGATGATCCGCAAGGCGCAGATGAAGACGTCGGCCTGGATCCGCGCCTATGAGGCGCAAAACGTTGATATTGGCCTGGCCTGCGGCTTCTCCGGCCGCGCGCAGATCGGCAAGGGCATGTGGGCGATGCCCGACCGCATGGCTGACATGGTGCGCGAGAAGATCGCCCATCCGCTGGCTGGCGCCAACACGGCCTGGGTGCCCTCGCCGACGGCGGCCATCTTGCACGCCATCCACTATCACCGGGTCGATGTGTTCGCTCGCCAGGCCGAGCTAAAGGACCGCGCCCGCGCGTCGCTCGACGATCTTTTGACGCCGCCGTTGCACTTCGGCGAGAACTGGTCGGACGAGGAGATCCGCGAGGAGCTGGAAAACAACTGCCAGGGCATCCTCGGCTACGTCGTGCGCTGGGTTGACCAGGGCGTGGGCTGTTCGAAAGTGCCCGATATCCACGATGTCGGCCTGATGGAAGACCGCGCGACGCTGCGCATCTCCGCCCAGCACATCGCCAACTGGCTGCACCACGGGGTGGTCAGCGAGGCGCAGGTGATGGACGTCTTGAAGCACATGGCGGTGAAGGTCGACGCGCAAAACGCCGGCGACCCGCTCTATACGCCGATGGCGCCGGCCTTCGACGGCATCGCCTTCCAGGCCGCCTGCGACCTCGTCTTCAAGGGGCGTGTCCAGCCGTCCGGCTACACCGAGCCGGTGCTGCACGCCCGCCGCTTGGAAAAGAAGGCGGCGTGAGCCGACCAGTCCGCTTGGACGGAGACAGAAGGGGGCACGATCACCGCGCCCCTTTTTATTGCCTCACAGCGGCTTCAGCCCGGCTTCAATCATCGCACGCTTGGGCTCCAGGAAGGGTGGCAGCGCGAGGCGTTCGCCCATGGTCTCGAAGGGTTCGTCGGTCGCGAAGCCGGGGCCGTCGGTGGCGATCTCAAACAGGATGCCGTTGGGCTCGCGGGTGTAGAGGCTTTTGAAGTAGTAGCGATCCACCGGGCCGGACGAAGGGATGCGATAGCGCTGATAGCGCTCGATCCAGTGCTTGTATTCCGCG
>CALSBD010000242.1:0-5640 GCA_943373055.1 Rhizobium sp. Q54 | reverse complement strand
TCGATGGCGGCGGTCAGCGCCTTGTGGGTGCCGTCCTTCAAGGACGCATTGTCGTGTTCAGCGAACAGCAAAATGGCCATGGTCACGTCCTCCCGATCACAGCACGCCAGCTTCGTTCTTCAGCTTGGCGACGAGGTCCGCCACCGAAGCCACCTTCACGCCCGCCTGCCGGGTCGGCGGCTCGGCGGTCTTGATCACCTTCAGCCGCGCCGTGGTGTCGACACCGAAGTCGGCCGGGGTCTTTTCATCGATCGGCTTCTTCTTGGCCTTCATGATGTTGGGCAGCGACGCGTAGCGCGGCTCATTGAGGCGCAGGTCGGTCGTCACGATCGCCGGCATCTTGAGCTTCACGGTCTGCAGGCCGCCATCGACCTCGCGGGTGACATGGGCGGTGTCGCCCTCCACCTCAACCTTGGACGCGAACGTGCCTTGCGACCAGCCAAGCAGGGCAGCCAGCATCTGGCCGGTCTGGTTGGCATCGTCGTCAATCGCCTGCTTGCCCAGGATGACAAGACCCGGCGCCTCGGCGGCGACCACGGCCTTGAGGATCTTGGCGACCGCGAGCGGCTCGACGGTATCGTCGGTCTTCACGAGGATGCCGCGGTCCGCGCCCATGGCAAGACCGGTGCGCAGCGTCTCCTGCGCCTGCGCCGGGCCAATCGAGACCACGACGATCTCGGTCGCTTTGCCCTTTTCCTTCAAGCGGATCGCCTCTTCGACAGCGATCTCGTCGAACGGGTTCATCGACATCTTGACGTTGGCGAGCTCAACGCCCGAGCCATCCGCCTTGACGCGGATCTTTACGTTATAGTCAACCACCCGCTTCACGGGCACCAGAATCTTCATGATCGTTGTCCTCCCGCGGGTCGTGCCGCCCCGGCGAACGCCGCGTCGATCGATGGAAGGGGGCCGCTGCCCCGTCTGAGCTTAACCCGACGCTCGGTATCCCGCGGGCGCCACGCCCGGGCATCACACCCGAACCGCCGCGAAAGACCTTGCCGTCATGGCCGAAATCAGCGCGGACGTAGCCACGCCACGCCCCCCATGTCAACGGCTGCCAACGACCTTACGTTGACGTAAACGTCAACATTTTTTCGATCTGGCCTCATGGGAACGGAGGTCGCGCGCGCTCACGCCGATCGTTTCGCCGTCACCTCGATCTCCACCATCATTTCCGGGCGGATCAGACCAGCGACAATCATGGTCGCGGCGGGGCGGATGTCGGCGAAGAAGGGCCCCACGACGCCAAAAACCGCGTCGGCGAACGACGCGTCGGTGATGATGTAGGAGACGCGCACAATGTCGGCCCTTGTGAAGCCGGCTTCGATCAACGTGCGATCAATTGTCGCCATCGCGTTGGCCGCCTGGGTGGCGACATCGGCGGGCATGGTCATGGTGGAATAGTCATAGCCCGTGGTGCCGGCGACGAAGCACCAATCGCCATCAACCACCGCGCGGCTATAGCCGGCTTGGCGTTCAAATGGCGACCCGGTGGAGATGAGGCGACGCGTCATGGCGCGCGCCCCGCGCCCGCGGCACTCACGCCCACGGCCGGGTGCCGGCGGCTTTCGCCTCATAGGTGTCGATGGTGCCCGCGCGGGTCAAGGTGACGCCGATATCATCAAGACCGTTGAGGAGCTTGTCCTTCTTCATTGGGTCGATATCGAAGCGAATGGTGCCGCCATCGGGACCCTTGATGGTCTGGGCTTCCAGATCAACCGTCAGCGTGGCGTTGGAGCCGCGTTCGGCATCATCCATCAGCTTGTCGAGATCCTCGGCCGAGACGGTGATCGGCAAGATGCCGTTATTGAAGCAGTTATTGTAGAAAATGTCGGCAAACGACGTGGAGATGACGCAGCGAATGCCATAATCGAGCAGCGCCCACGGGGCATGCTCGCGCGACGAGCCGCAGCCGAAATTATCACCCGCCACCAGGATCGAGGCCTTGCGATAGGCCGGCTGGTTTAAGACGAAGTCGGGGTTTTCCGTGCCGTCATCCCGATAGCGCATCTCATGGAACAGGCCCTTACCCAGCCCGGTGCGCTCAATCGTCTTGAGGAACTGCTTGGGGATGATCATGTCGGTGTCGATATTGATCACCTTCAAGGGGGCCGCGACGCCGGTCAGGACGGTGAACTTTTCCATTGGATATCCCCGATCAAGTCGAATTTCGCCGGCGTTCTAGCCGGTTTGCGGGAGCTTGGCGAGAGGGAATGGGCGTCGGAGGGCGGCTTGTGTCGTGGCGACGTGAGGTATGAGCGCGCTTCGCCACCTAATATAGTATACTCATTGAGGTTTGCACCCGTCGCACCCCCTCTCCCGCCAAAGGGGAGGGACAGGGAGAGGGGGGCGACCGATCGTTAAATCGACACGCTTGAAGCGATGTCTTATCCTCGCGCGTCACGTCCATGGAGACACCACCGGCCCGACGACCGCTCTCACAGCTCGCGGCCAATCGCCAAGAATTTCTCGCGGCGCGCGCGGCGCAAATCCGCTGGGGCTTTGCCGGCGAGATCCTTCAGCGCGGCCTCAATGGCATCACCGGCGGTGGTCATGGCCACCTCGGGCGCCCGGTGGGCGCCGCCCATCGGTTCACCAATGATCTGGTCGATCACCTTGAACTTCAACAGGTCCTGCGCGGTGATCTTCATGCCCGTGGCCGCGTCTTGCGCCCGCGCGCTGTCGCGCCACAGGATCGAGGCCGCTCCTTCGGGCGAAATCACTGAATAGATGGCGTGCTCGAGCATCATCACCTTGTTGGCCGTGGCGATCGCGATCGCGCCGCCCGAGCCCCCCTCACCGATGATGACAGCGACCGAAGGCACGCCAAGCGCAAGCCCGGCGTCGGTCGACCGGGCAATAGCCTCCGCTTGGCCGCGCTCTTCCGCGCCAATGCCGGGATAGGCGCCCGCGGTATCCACAAGGCTGATCACCGGCAGGCCAAAGCGGTCGGCCATTTCCATGATGCGCACGGCCTTGCGATAGCCCTCAGGCTTGGCCATGCCGAAATTGTGCTTAAGCCGCGACTGGGTATCCGAGCCCTTTTCGTGGCCAAGGATCGCCACCGCCTCACCCCGAAACCGGCCAAGTCCCGCAATGATCGCCGTGTCCTCGCCAAACGCGCGATCACCCGCCAGCGGCGTGAAATCGGTCATGAGGTGATTGACGAAATCCAGGCAATGCGGCCGGTCGGGATGGCGCGCAACTTGGGTCTTCTGCCATGGCGTCAGCTTGGCATAGAGCTCCACCAAGGCGGCCTGCGCCTTTTGCTCCAGTCGCTTGATCTCATCGGCCACATCAAGCGCCTCGCCGCGCTCGGACAGGGCGCGCAGCTCCTGGATCTGACCTTCCAGATCGGCGACCGGCTTTTCAAACTCAAGATAGCTGGGCATGGAAACGCTGAGGCACCCCGTGAACGCGCGGCACACTGGCCCCAAGCGATCGGCGAAGTCAAGGATGGTGGCGGTGCGGTTTCAAACAGGGCGTTTTCCCCGCCCGTCACGACGCCGTGGCTAAGGGGTGGTGGCTTTCGACGAGGTCGCGCAGGCGTTGGTCGAGGACGTGGGTGTAGATTTGCGTGGTGGCGATGTCGGCGTGGCCGAGGAGCTCCTGCACCGCGCGCAAATCGGCGCCATGGGCCAAAAGGTGGCTGGCAAACGCGTGGCGCAGCACGTGGGGTGAGAGATCCACGCCGGAAAGCCCCGCGCGGACGGCAAGTGCCTTGAGATCGCGGGCAAACGCCTGGCGGGTGAGGTGGCCGGTGGCGCTGTCGGCGGGAAACAACGGCGCGGCGCGCCGCGCATCGGGGGGCGGTGGGCTGGCCAACACATGCCGCTCCAAAGCCGCACGGGCGGGGGCACCCAGCGGGACGAGCCGCTCCTTGTTGCCCTTGCCGCGCACGATCAACACCCGGCTATCGCGGGCGAGCGCGGCGCGCGGCAAGCCGACGAGCTCGGTGACACGCAGGCCCGTCGCGTAGGCGATCTCCAACAGCGCATGCAGCCGGATCGCGCGGGCACGGGCAACCGGGGTGAGGTCTGGCGCGTCGGTCTCGGTGCGGGCCTGCGCGAGCAACGCCTCGACATCGGCCTCGTTCAGGGTCTTCGGCAAGGCGCGTCGCTTGCGCGGGCTTTCGATCGGGCCGGTCGGGTTGTCTGCCCGAATGCCTTCCGCATACAGAAAGCCATGAAACTGGCGCAACGCCGACAGTCGCCGCGCCTGGCTGGTGGCGGCAAAGTCCTGCGCGGCGAGGTGCGAGAGATAGGCCGACAGGTCAGCCGCCTTTGCGTCGTGTACGGGGCGACCGCGGCGGCCCATGAAGCTGGCGAAATCCGTGAGGTCGCGCCGATAGGCGTCGAGCGTGTTCTTGGCCGCGCCGCGTTCGGCGGCCAGCATTTCCAGAAAGCTTTCCACATATCGAAGGCCACGGGACATGACGTCGGCTCTCTCCCCTCACGGATGAAAAGAACCATGCCGACCAAATGCTAACGACGCCCGAATCGCTCACGGCCTGCTGAGAAAAAGGGGGTACTGGTTTTTCGCAGGCGAGCCGGCAGCCCAAACGAGCCAACAGCGGACTGAAATGACGTTTGCACGCATTCCGCTTAGCGCTTCCATTGGTCCTTGGGGATGGAAATCGTCTGCTCACGCTCGCCGGGCACATAAAGCTCCGACAAGGCCACGATCCCAGCGCCAATCAAGGCCGCGACAACGGCTATGACCTTGAGGAAGCGAAATAAGCTGGGCATGGGTGTCCTTCGCGTGCGGCGATGCCGGCGTCACGGGGAGGTTTAGACGGGAATTGACGTTACGGGCAAGTCGCCATTGCCTCTTTTGCATGCACGGCGAGTCGTTACGGGCGAACCGCCTGTGCCAACCTTGACCTTCGCCCGCTGATCGGGTTTTTCGACGCCAAGACACAGCGAGGACTGGGATGGGACACGGCACGGGCAAGACCGACGCGGCTTTGGCGGCTCTGAACGGGCGCACGCTCGTGCTTGTCGGCATGATGGGGGCGGGCAAGACGTCTGTGGGCAAGCGCGTCGCCCAGCGTCTAAGCCTCCCGTTCGTCGATGCCGACGTCGCGATCGAGGACGCGGCGGGCATGACCATCCCGGAGATTTTCGCCAAGCATGGCGAGCCCTCGTTCCGCGATGGCGAGCGCAAGGTGATCGCGCGGCTTCTCGATAGCGAACAGAAGGTGCTGGCGACCGGCGGTGGCGCGTTCATTAACGCGGAGACCCGCGCCGCGATCAAGGCGTCGGGCGTCTCGATCTGGCTGAAGGCCGAGTTCGAGGTGCTGATGGCGCGGGTGCGCCGCAAAGGCAACCGCCCGCTGTTGCAGACCGCTGATCCCGACCAGACCATGCGCAACCTGAGTGCGGATCGCTATCCGATCTACGCGGAGGCCGATATCACGGTGGAATCCCGCGACGTCGCCCATGACGTGATGGTTGACGCCGTGCTCGACGCGCTGATCTCGGCCCACGGGGTCGCTGCCACCGGATCCGCCCCGAAGGGACCTCTCCCATGATATCCGCCGCGCCACTGGTCGTTCCCGTTGGGTTGGGCGACCGGGCTTATGACATCCTCATTGGCCCCGGCCTTATCGACCAAGCTGGTGAACGCATCGCCCGTATG
>CALSBD010000241.1:0-5654 GCA_943373055.1 Rhizobium sp. Q54 | reverse complement strand
ATTTGCGCTCCTCGACGCGGATGCCCTCCTTGGCCGCGACTTCGAGCACCACCGTGCGGGTGATGCCGCGTAAGATGCCGAAGTCGGCCGGACGGGTCACCAGCACGCCATCCATGGTCACGATCCAAGCATTGGTCGAGCCGCCCTCGGTGACAAAGCCATCTTCGTCGACGAACCAGGCTTCCTTGGCACCCACCTTCTTGGCGGCTTCCTTGGCCAGCACGTTGGGCAAGAGGCCAACCGACTTGATATCGACCCGCTCCCACCGATTGTCGGGCACGGTGATGACATTGACGCCCTTCTTGGCCTGCGCGTCAGCCTTGGCCGGATCGGCTGGCCGGGAGGTCACGACTACTGCGGGCGGCGTCCCTTCAGCCGGGAACACGTGATCGCGTTTAGCGACACCGCGGGTCACCTGCAAATAGACCATACCGTTCTTCACCCGATTGCGGCGCACCACCTCGCGCAAAATCACGCCGAGCGGCTTACGGCCCATGGGCATGTCGATCTGCAGCTCGGTCAGCGAGCGCTCCAACCGGTCCATGTGGCGCGTCTCATCGACCAGCCGGCCGTGATAGACCTCGCACACTTCATAGACGCCGTCGGCAAACTGATAGCCACGATCCTCGATATGCACGGCGGCCTGGCCGTGGGGTACGTACTGGCCATTCACATAGGCGATGCGGCTCATGGGGTCCTCGTCCATTCCATCGAGATGTGACAGGGTCGACACGTCGAAACGCCGACCCACACAGGTGTAGAGGTCAATCAGAAGAATTCCAGGCTCACGCGGAACATCTGCTCCACTTGACGCACCCGGTTGGCGGTGACGAACAGCACCACGCGATCCTTCGGCAAGATCACGAAGTCGCCCGACGGCATCAGCACCTTGCCCTGGCGATACACCGCGCCCAGCCGAATCCCATCGGGCAGCCGCAGGTCGCGCATGGGCCGATTGACGAGCGGCGAGGTCTCCAAGGCTTCCGCCTCAATGACCTCGGCGGCGCCGTTCTGCAAGGAGTGAACCCCGCGAATGCGCCCGCGCCGCACGTGCTGCAGCACGCGACTGACCGTGACTTGGCGCGGATTGATGTGGGTATCAATCCCCAGCGCCTGAACAAATCCCGGATAGACCGAATTGTTCAACAGCGCGAGCGTGCGCCGGCAGCCCATCTTCTTGGCGATCACCGAGGCGATGATATTGACTTCATCATCATTGGTGAGCGCGACCAAGGCATCGGTGTGCGAGATATCGGCTTCCTTGAGCACGTCGGAATCAAGCGCCGACCCATTGAGCACCACCGAGCGGGAGAGCGTGTCGGCGATGCCCATGGCGCGGGTGCGATCCGCCTCGATCACTTTCACGCGGGTTTTGGTCGACCGCGCCTCGATCTGGCGCGCCACGTAAAGGCCGATATTGCCGCCACCGGCAATCACCACGCGGGTCGCCTCGGGCTCTTCATGGCCGAAGATCGACAAGGTGCGCCGCACTTGATCCCGCCGGCAACACGCATAGACAAGATCTCCCACCAGCATGGCGTCTTGGCTGCGTGGGACGAACAGCTTGCCATTGCGCAAGATGCCCACGATGACGGCGCCGAGGTCCGGAAACAGCTCATTGAGCTGCTTGAGCGGCGTGTCGACGACCGGGCAATCGTCCTCACACGTGATGCCGACCACCACCACCGTATCATCGGCGAACCGCACGGTCTCAACCGCCCCGGGCAAGGAGAGCCGGCGCAGCACCATGTCGCCGACTTCGATTTCGGGCGAAATGATCACATCGATGGGGATAGAATCGCGAGCGAATAGATCGCCCCACTCTTGGGCGAGATAACCTTGCGCGCGGATGCGAGCGACCTTTGTGGGGATGTTGAAAGCATGGTGGGCGACTGTGCAGGCGACCAGATTGACCTCGTCAGCCTGCGTGACCGCGATGATCATATCGGCGTCCTTAGCGCCGGCGTTGGCGAGCACCTCGGGCAGCGCGCCATTGCCGACCACCCCGCGCACATCGAGCGTATCGCGCACCGCGTCGATCAGCTTGGGCTGGATGTCGACCACGCACACGTCGTTTTGCTCGGCCGCCAACTTCTCAGCAATGCCAAAGCCCACCTGGCCGGCACCACAGACAATGACCCGCATGGATTAGTCCTCCCGCTCAAGCCGACCCGACGCCGAGCGACTTGAGTTTGCGATGGAGGGCGGAGCGCTCCATGCCAACGAATTCCGCGGTGCGCGAGATATTGCCGCCGAAGCGATTGATCTGCGCCACCAGATACTCCCGTTCAAACATTTCACGCGCATCGCGCAGCGGCAGCGACATGAGATGCTCCCCGCCCGACGCCGTCGGCAAGGTGGGCAGCATGGCGCCGACCTCGGCGGGCAGCAAGTCGGCGGTGATCACCGCGTCGGGTTCACCCCGGGTCAGGATCATCAACCGCTCGACGTTGTTTTTGAGCTGACGGATGTTGCCGGGCCAATCGTGGGCTTGCAGCACCGCCATCGCATCGTCACCAATGCGCCGTTCGGGCAGGCCTGTCGAGCGCGAGATCTGCGCCATGAAGTGGCGCACCAACAGCGGGATATCATCGCGCCGCTCCGAGAGCGCCGGCACCCGCACGGGCACCACCGACAGCCGGTGGAACAAATCCTCGCGGAACCGCCCCTCGCCGATCTCACGTGCCAGATCGCGCGCGGTAGACGAAAGAATGCGCACATCGACCTGCACGCGGGTTGAGCCGCCCACGCGCACGAATGACTGGTCGACAAGGACGCGCAAGATCTTGTTCTGCGTCTCCTTGGGCATGTCGGCGACTTCATCGAAATAAAGCGTGCCGCCATGTGCCTCTTCCAGCGCACCGACCTTGCGCCGCTCGCCGGTCTGGGTCTCGGAACCAAACAGCTCCAGCTCCATGCTCTCAGGGCGAATATTGGCCGCCGACAACACCACGAACGGGCCCGACGCCCGGTGCGAGACCTGATGAATCGCGCGCGCAACCAGCTCCTTGCCCACCCCCGACGGCCCGGTAATCATCACGCGGCTATTGGAGGGCCCGATCCGGTCGATCTGGTTGCGCAGCTGGTTCATCGTGGACGATTGGCCGACGAATTCCGACGTGTCGCCTGATTTCTGGCGTAGCTCTTCCACCTCACGGCGCAGCTTATAGCTTTCCAGCGCTCGGTCGGCGATCAAGACCAATCGATCGGCCTTAAACGGCTTCTCGATATAGTCGTACGCCCCCCGCTTAATCGCCGACACCGCCGTTTCGATGTTGCCGTGGCCGGAGATGATCACCACCGGCAAGTCGGGGTGCTGCTTCTTGATCTCGTCCAGCAGCGATAGCCCATCGAGCCGGCTGCCTTGCAGCCAGATGTCGAGGATGATCAAGGACGGCTTGCGCGCCGAGATGGCGGCCAGCGCGCTGTCGCTATCGGCCGCCTTGCGGGTGCCGTGCCCTTCATCTTCCAAGATGCCGCAGACGAGTTCGCGGATGTCGGCCTCGTCGTCGACGACGAGAATGTCAGTGGCCATGAGCGGTTTCTTCTTGTTTCACGAGGGTGGGAGAGGCCGCCTCAGTGGAACCGGCGGCCAAGCCGGCGCCCGCGGGGGCCTCCGGCGCGGAGGAAGCGGCCAGCTCGGTGGCGAACGCCAAGCGCACCATCGCGCCGCGTCCACCATGGGCCACTTCGGGACTGTCCAGGAGCTCGATGGTGCCATCGTGCTCCTCGGCGATCTTGCGCACGATGGCAAGGCCGAGGCCGGTGCCCTTTTCGCGCGTTGTCATGTAGGGCTCCAACAGCCGGCGCCGGTTCTGGGTCGGCAAGCCAATGCCCGTATCAATCACATCGACCACGATGCGACCCGGCTCGTGCTGCCCGATGACGGTGACCTTGGGATGACCGCGCTCGGCCTCCGGCACCTCGTCGATCGCCTCGGTGGCGTTCTTCACGAGGTTTTGGATCGCCTGCACCACCAGCCGCCGGTCGAACGCACCCATCAGCGGGTCACTGGGCACCTCGGTGATGAACTCGATCTCCGGCCGGGCGACCGACAACAAAAACACCGCCTCGCGAATGGCGTCCGACAGGTCGAACGTCTCCTTGTTGGCTTTTGGCATGCGCGCGAACGAGGAGAACTCATTGACCATGCGCTCGATATCGCCGACCTGCCGGATGATGGTGTCGACGCACTGGTCAAACACCACGCGGTCGTCTTCCACCCGCTTGCCATAGCGTCGCTTGATGCGCTCGGCTGACAACTGGATCGGGGTCAGCGGGTTTTTGATCTCGTGGGCGATGCGCCGCGCGATATCCGCCCACGCCGACGAGCGCTGCGCGGTGACAAGGTCGGTGATATCGTCAAGCGTGAGCACGAAGCCGCGGTCGGCGCCCTCGCGCTCCGCCGTCAAGCGCGCCGAGACGATGCGCTCGCGCCCGCCGCGTACGATCGACGCCTGGGTCTGGCGCATTCTGTGCAGCGGATCGGCGTTCATGGCGAACACGAGGCTCGCCAACTCCGGGATCGCCTCGCCCGCCGTCTTGCCAATCAGCTCGTCTTCTGTTGCGCCCAAGATATCGAGCGCCGAGCGATTGACGAGCGTGACGACCGCGTCGGCATCAAGGCCCAAGACACCCGCGCTCACGCCCGACAAAACAGCTTCCGTGAACCGTCGGCGCTCGTCGATGACTTCGTTGGCATCCAACAGCTCGGCGCGCTGGGTGCGCAGCTCCTCGGTCATGGTGTTAAACGTCTCGGAGAGATGCCCCAGGTCGCCGTCTTTCGCCCGCACGCGCAGCGCGACGTCGAAATTGCCCTTGGAAACCTGGTCCGCCGCCGTGATCAACCGCCGGATCGGCTGCACGAGGCGGTTGGCGAAGCCGATGCCAAGCCAAATAGCCGCCAACATCAAGACGAGCGCGATACCCACATAAACCAGCGCGAACGCCACCTGCACGCCAAACCGGCTTTGGTCCATGGCGTTGTATTCCACCGCCGCCAGTCGGGTTGATCGCAAATGCTCCAAAACGCGCGGATCCATCGGACGCGCGACATAAAGGTACATCTCGTCATAGGCGGAGAGCTGAAGCACGCCGCCCACCTGATTGGACGTTCCCGGCGCGATCATCACCGGGTCAGTGGTGCTGGCCTGCTCGAACGCCTCGGCGGGCGGCATCAGGAGGTCGGTCCAGTTGGGATCAAGCACCACCCGCGTGATGACCTCGCCGCGTGCGTTGAGAAGAAAGGCCGCCGGGATCAGCCGCAAGGATGACTGCGTGCTGAAATAGGCATCAAACCGCGCCGGCTCGAAGTCATAGACCGGCTTGGCGCGGTCGATGTCGGCCGCCATGGCGATCAAGTCACCCCGCAGCACCCGGGCGTGCTCTTGCACATAGGCATTGGCGACCGTGAGCGCATTATCGACAATCTGCCGGGTGCGGTCCGCGAACCAGCGGTCAAGGCCGCGGTCCAGCGTCACCGACGCCAATACCGCGACGATAATCGCCGGCAAGGTCGCCAACAGCGAGAACATGGTGATGATGCGGCCATGGAGCCGCGCCGCCGCCCGACCCCGCTGCCAGGCCACAACGAGGCCGAAGATCTCGTAGCCGATGGTGGCGACTAGAATGGCCAACAAAAGGCCGTTGAGCGC
>CALSBD010000240.1:0-5655 GCA_943373055.1 Rhizobium sp. Q54 | reverse complement strand
GGAAGCGACCAGCTCCAAATAGGCCTTCGAGGTGGCCCAGCCGATGAACTTCTGCGCCGCGTCGGTCTTCTTGGAGCCGGCCGGGATCGCCAGCGACCACGCCCACAGCCAGTTGCCGCGCTTGCCGAGGCCGTTATCCGGAGCGAGCGCGAAGCCCACCTTGTCGGCGACCTTGGAGTCCTTGGGATTGGTGACGAACGAGGCAGCAACGGTGGCGTCGATCCACATGCCGCACTTGCCGGCATTGAACAGAGCGAGGTTCTCATTAAAGCCGTTCGACGAGGCGCCCGGAGGACCGGCGTCCTTCATCAGGTTGACGTAGAAGTCCATGGTGGCCTTCCACTCCGGCTGATTGAACTGCGGCGTCCACTTTTCATCAAACCACCGCGCGCCGAACGAATTCGACGTGGCAGTCAAAAACGCCATGTTCTCGCCCCAGCCCGCTTTGCCGCGCAGGCACACGCCGAACACGCCATTGGCCTTGTCGGTCATGGCGCGCGCCGCCTTGCCGATGAACTCCCAGGTCGGCGCGTCCGGCATCTTCATACCGGCCTTGTCCATCAGGTCCTTGCGGTACATGACCATGGACGACTCGCCATAGAACGGCGAGGCGAACAGCTTGCCTTCCACCGACAAACCACCGCGCATGGCCGGCAGCAGATCATCAACATCGTCCACATTCTTCAGCTCAACGAGCCAGCTCTTCTTCGCCCAGATCGGCACTTCGTACGTGCCAATGGTGAGCACGTCGAACTGGCCGCCCTTGGTCGCGATGTCGGTCGTCACGCGCTGCCGCAGGACGTTTTCTTCCAACGTCACCCACTCAAGCTGGATGTCGGGGTTCTTGGCCGTGAAGTCGGCCGTCAGACCTTGCATGCGGATCATGTCACCGTTGTTCACGGTGGCGATGGTCAGCTTGGTCTGGGCCATAGCGGTGGACGCGAGCAGCGTCACGAGCGCGGCGCTGAGCGCCAGCCTCGGCACGAAAGTCATGATGTCCTCCCTCAGGGCGCGCCGGTTGTGCGGCCCGTCTTGTTGCGCGGGCGGTGGTCGAGCCACCGAAGTGCCTCGCCCCGTCCGTCGGGCATTTGCCAATTACATGAGCAAAAGACCATGCACTTGGAACCCTGTCAAGGGTTCTTGCCATTCAAACGGTTGAATCCGTCTTTTGTGGCGCGTCTTTTCAATCGCCCATCGCTGGGCGCGCCGTGCAAACCAGACGAGATCAGAAAACGGCCCGTGGTCAGGCGAGCAAACGCTCAGCCATGGCGTCGTTGGTGATGAGCCCATTGAGGAGCCGCCCGCGTAGCGCCCCCTTGATTGCGCGGTGCCGCCCAGGCTCGATCGACACGCCAATCACCAGCCGCTCGGGATTATGCACCGGGCGCGCACCCATCGCGCGATCATTGGTGAGGCCCTGAATAAACCGGCCGTCGTCGTCATAGGCCCAGCCGGTGATTTCGCCGGCTGCGCCAACCGCCTGCAGGGCGCGCATATCGGCGACGGTCGCGTGCCCCTGGCGCACCAGCGGCGCATCGTCAACGATCGATCCGATGCCGAAGAACGTGACATCCGCGGACAGCGCGAGCTCGACGATCGCCCGCACATGGCGCATGGCCATGATGGCGTCACGCTCGGCCTTATCGGGCGCCTGCACGGAGCAGGGCATGGGATAATGCGGCGCGCCCACCTTTTCCGCCGCCCAGCTGACCGCGTCCAACAGCGTCGCCGAGCCATCCCGCGCAATGGTGCCCACGAGCGAGACGAGCTTGTGCTGTGGGCACGTCATGCGCCGAAGCTCCAGCGCGGTCGCGCGCATCTCCTCGCCCGTGCCCATGGCAACAACCGTGGGCTCCTTGCGATCAAGCCACCGTTCGAGCTCCGCCGCCGCCGCATTGGCCACGCCCAGCGTGGTGGATTGGCTCGCCGGATCGGATGGCGTCACCTCGCAATATTGCAGCGCGTAGCGATCGGCGAGCTGCGCGGCGAGGTCCTTGCAGCGGGCAATGGGATGATCGAGCCGCACCCGCACCAAATTCGCCGACACCGCCTGCGCGACCAGCCGCTGCGCTGTTTGCCGCGAGACGCCAAGCTTGCGCGCGATCTCATCCTGCGTATTGCCGGCTACATAATAAAGCCAACCTGCATGCGCTGCGTCATCCAGGCGGACCCCATTGGAAACAAGTGAGCGGTTATGATCGTCCACGCGGCGCTTTCCTCACTGACAGGCGGATTTCGGACCCGACAATGTCGTCTCCGGTCTCACTTGTCGACTGCCCCCACGGTTGGCTCCGGAGCTGCAAGCAAGCGGATCTTGAGCGCGCGGTTCCCGATCACCATAAGCTCGCGCGCTGCCGTCGACCGGGCCGAGAGCGATGATGCTCGCACTGTCGCCTGGACCGGTCAGCTTTTGGGTGACCTGAGAAAACCTCGTGCGCCGCGCCCACGCGTGAGCGCGCGAAGTCAGGTTTGGCGGAGCTTTGGATTAAGGTCCACACCGGCGCGGTCGAAAAAACATCTCGTACCGGCAATGTGGCGCGAGATCATCCGACGCTTCGAATGGCAGGTCGCAACCGCATGAGGTGGTGTGAAGGTTGCGTCACTCATCCGCCCGGACGAGGTGCGGTATCATCCCTTGTTGCACGACTGACCACGACATGCGAACCGCGGGGTGGTGAACCACGACCTGGCGCGCAAACCTCGGGCCTGACCTTCCGCATGGCGCGTGACGGCGCTCGCCGGTCGACGTGCGCGCTCAGCGGTGACCTAGATTTCCTGAAGTCGGCTTCAACAGGTCGCCAACAACGCGGTGTAGATACGCCCCGCATACACTGAATTAAATCATTCGTTTGTGCGAATATAAGCAGAAATATTATTCGCTAGCACTCGGCGTACAAATAGGTTGTAGATGATTGACCGACAATGCCAAGTTTTCCTATGCAGGTTGTATAGTTATACGGCGGATTAAACGTAAAACGCGCAATTGACGTTACTGGAAAGCAAGGTTACGCATATGAAATCCGGCGCAGGTCGGCACTTTTGAAGGGTTGCTACATGGGTCGGATTGAAACACAAGGCCGCGCCTTGGGTGTAAAAACACGTGCGCGTCATTGGTCAGCGATCGTTGCGACCGCGTCTATTGCGCTCCTACCGTGGACACCTCCGACCCTTGCGCAGACCCAGTACGCCGTCTCCACAACGGTTACGTCGTCGCCCAACCCGTCAATCGCTGGCCAATCGGTCACGATCAGCGCGACCATCGACGCCTATGGCCGGGCGGGCGCGACAGGGAGCATGAGTTTCAGCAACGGCGAGACATCGCTTGGCTCCGCAGCCCTCACACTTGCCGAGCTCGGTGTGGCCCAAGTGGATTCGGGTGGCGTCCATTCCTGCGCACTTGCAAACAATGGCACGGTTTGGTGCTGGGGCACCAATGGCAGCGGCCAACTTGGCACGGGCTTCCTGACCCCAAGTTTAGTTCCGGTGCAGGTGTTCGGCATCACCAACGCGGTATCGGTGTCCGCGGGGCAGTTTTTCTCTTGCGCGGTTTTAGCCACCGGGACCGTCATGTGCTGGGGAGCCAATACCTCGGGACAATTGGGCAACGGTGGCACGAGCGAGCGAACCCTGCCGTTCGCTGTCAGCGGCATCACGAATGCGACGCAGGTTTCAGCTGGGCGCTCGCATGCCTGTGCGCTCCTTTCAGACCGGTCGTTGAAATGCTGGGGAAACAACCTCTCAGGCCAAATTGGCAACTTTAACAGCAGCGGCAACAGTCAGCTGACGCCCGATTTTGTTTCGGGCGGATATAGTTTTTTGTCAGTGTCGGCAGGTTCTAGCCATACGTGCGGCGTCCGGACCGACAATATAGCAATGTGTTGGGGTGAAGGATTTTACAATCAACTTGGTGTAGGTGATACTTCAACGAGATACGCTCCAAGCTTCGTCAGAACTGATGCGAACACATTTCTTCAAAACGTGCTGTCGATTTCTGCGGGCGGCTCGCATACATGCGCGGTTGTCGACAACCTCGGGTCTCCGTTTGAATTTGTTTGGTGCTGGGGATCCAACGCAAACGGCCGCCTCGGCCGCACCGTCGCGGAGCTGAGCACATCGCCCTATGCCCTTCCGGCCTTGGGTCCAAGCTTCGTACCCGGTTCGCTGGGGAACGTGTTTGTTGGCGCCACCAGTGTCACTGCGGGCCTGTTCCACACCTGTGTGGTTCAAACAAACAACGTCGGCCGTTGCTTCGGTTATGGCGCGGATGGCCGTCTAGGCGCTGGGCCTAACCCGATCGCCGATATTGATTTCGTGTCCGACCAGGTTTGGCCGCAAGACGGTCAGGTCTTTGAGTTTGCCTCCATCGCGGCCGGCGACGATCACAATTGCGGCGTCCGGATCAATGGCTCGCTGCAATGCTGGGGCGACGGTAGTTCCGGCGAAATGGGCAATGGGACGACAACCGGCACAAACAACTATACCGTGCCCGTGGCGAACCTGAATCTGCGCACGATATCAACCGCTTCAACAACCGTGACATCTCTTCCCGGCGGCAATCATACGCTTCAGGCGAGCTTCGCGGGCAATGCGACACTTGGCGCTTCGTCGGCAAGCGTTGCCCACACGGTAAACAAGATCAACCAAACGATCAGCTTCACGACGTCTGCCCCAACGGTCCGCTTTCAAGATCCGCCCTACAGACCAGAGGCGAGCGCGACATCAGGCCTCTCCGTAAGAATATCAGCCGATCCGGCGGACTTTGGCCGCTGCCAGATTGACGCGGGCAATGTCTATTTTGTTGGAGCAGGCTTGTGCCGTATTTATGCGGATCAAGCCGGGAACGACATTTACAACGCCGCGCCGCGCGTAACGCAGAGCTTCGTTGTTGGCAGAAAACCGCAGACGATCAGCTTTTTGACACCAGCGCCGACCGCAGCCAAGTTCGGCGGCAGCTTCACGCCGTTCGCCACGACATCCGAGGGCCTCGCGGCAGGTGTCATCTACACGATTGACAGTGCGGCGCAGGGCGTATGCACGATCAATAGCGGCGTTGTGTCTTTTATCGGCGTCGGTACTTGCATTATCAATGCCAACCATAACGGAACCGGTAGCATTGACGTTGCACCGCAGGCTTCACAAAGCTTTACGGTCGCCAAAGCGGACCAGACGGTGAGCTTCACGACGGCGGCGCCGACGGCGGCGGTGTTCCGCGGGGCGGCCTATGTGCCGGGGGCGACCGCCACATCCGGCCTGGCCGTGGCGCTGTCGGTCGCGCCGGCGAGCGCCAGCGTTTGTGCCTTGAGCGGCGGCGTCGTGTCGTTCAACGGCGTTGGTCTTTGCACGCTCAACGCCAATCAGGCAGGCGGCCCTAACCACCTGCCGGCGACGCAAGTGAGCCAGAGCTTCGCGGTGGGCAAAGCGGCGCAAACCCTGACCTTCACATCCCTGGCGCCGACAGCGGCGGTGTTCGGCGGTGCCACCTATACCCCGCTGGTGACCGCGACGTCGGGTCTGGCGGTGGCGCTCACCGTGGCGCCCGCAAGCGCTAGCGTATGCGCCCTCAACGCCGGCATCGTGTCCTTCACCGGTGTTGGCACCTGCACGCTCAACGCCAATCAGGCGGGTGGACCCAATCATTTGGCGGCCAACCAGGTT
>CALSBD010000239.1:0-5712 GCA_943373055.1 Rhizobium sp. Q54 | reverse complement strand
GGCGATGGCGCCGTCGGCGAGCCGCACGATCGGCTGATAGACAATCGACAGCTCCTCGCGCTCCAAGGCTCGGCGCAGCTCGGCCTCGATCGCGGTGAGGTCCTGCTGCTGTTGGCGCAGCGACGGGCGGAAGGCCTCGATGCGGTCGCCACCCAGTTTCTTGGCGTGATAGAGCGCCACCTCGGCGTCCTTGAGGATTTCCTCGTCCTTGCGGGCGGTGCCATCAAACATGGCGATCCCGATCGACGGGGTGAGAAACACCTCGCGGTCGCCGAAGGTGATCGGGGCCTTGATCGTCTTGCGCAAGGTCTCGGCAAACGCCGCCACGCGCTCGGGCTCATTTTCTGACAGCAAGACCAGGCCAAACTGGTCGCCCGACACGCGCGCAAGGGTATCTTGCGGCTTCAACACGCGGGTGAGCCGGCGCGCCACGGTCAAAAGCATGGAATCGCCGACCGAGACGCCCAATCCCTCGTTGACCTGCTTGAAGCGGTCGATATCGACCAGGAACACGATCGGCCGGGCGGTACCCTCTGCCTTGGCGCGCGCGATGGCCGCCGAGATGCGATCGAGAAACAGCTCGCGATTGGGCAAGCCGGTCAGGTTGTCGTGGACCGCGTCATGCAGGAGGCGCTCCTCGGCGGTCTTGACGTCCGTCACGTCCAGGAGCGTGCCGACACAGCGCAGCACTTCGCCGTCGGAGCCTAGCACCGGGCGGGCGCGCAGTTGGAACCAGCGGTGATGGCCGTCCTGCCCGCGCAGGCGAAACACCTGGCTCAACCGGCCGCGGCGCTGATCCACGACCGCGTCTAGCGCGGCGCGGAAGCGGTCGCGATCTTGCGGATGCAGCACGGTGAGCCAGTCGCGCGCCGGGCCTTCCAGCGCGCCGCGGGCAAGGCCGAGCGCGTCTTCGGCCTCGCGGCTGGTCCAGATGGAATCGCGGGCGACATCCCAGTCCCAGATCACGTCGCCGGCGCCCACCAGCGCGAGCGCGCGGCGCTCCATGTCGGAGACGATGCCTTGCGCAATGCCGCCGCCGGCGAACGCATGCTGCATGACCGTGAAGGCGATCAGCATGACGATGAGGACAAGCCCTCCGGCGAGCGCCGGCTGGACGAGATCGTTGATAAGCCCACCCGACACCGTCACGCCGGCCGCAACCAGCCACAACACAAACAGGGTCCAGGTGGGGATCAGCATGATCGCCCGATCGAACCCATGCAGCGCCAAATACGCCACCAGCCCCGCGCCAACGACCGCAACGGACGCAAGCGCGATGCGCGCGATGCCGGCCGCCATCGACGGATCAAACACCGCCACGCCCATCAGCGCGACGAGCACGACAAGGGCGGCGAGCATCACCTGACCGACACTGACATGCCATCGATTGAGGTTGAGATAGGCGTAGAGGAACATCACCAGCGTGGCCGCCAGCATGACCTCCATGGTGGCGCGATAGACTTGGTCGGCGCCCGGATCGATGCGGAAGATGCGATTGAGGAAGCCGAAGTCGATGCACAAATACCCCAGCACCGCCCACGCCAAAGCCGCGGTGGCGGGGAACATCACCGTGCCTTTGACGACGAACAAAATGGTCAAGAACAACGCGAGCAAGCCTGAGATGCCCAGGATCATACCGCGATAGAGCGTGTAGGAATTGACCTTCTGGGTATAGGCATCCGGCCGCCACAAGGTCAGCTGCGGCAGCCGATCGGCGCGCAGCTCGGCGACGAAGGTGACGACGGCCCCCGGATCAAGCGTGATGAGGAAAACGTCCGCCTCGCTGCTGTCTTGCCGGTCGGGCGCGAAGCCATGGCTCGACGAGATCGACGCGATGCGCGAGGTGCCCAAGTCCGGCTGCAAGGTGCCTGAGTCCGCCAGCCGGTAGAACGGCGCGACGAGCAAACGGTCGATCTGTTCATCCGAGGGATTGGACAAGGCGAACACGGCCCAGTGGCTCTCGCCCTCGGTCTGCGCGCGCACCTCGATCCGGCGGACGATGCCGTCGCGGCCTGGCGCGGTCGATACCTGGATGCGGTCGTTGGGCTCGCGGGTGAGCTGAATGACGGCCGAGAGATCAACGGCCGGCGCCGTCACCGGGATCGGCGTTGCTTCCATGGCGGAGGCCCGGTGGGTCATCAAGGCGAGCGCCGCGATGACGATGACACCGATCCCAAGCAACCCGGCCCATGCGAAGCGCTTCAACGCCAACGCGGTTCTCCCCGACACGATTCTTTAGAAGTACCCGCCCCCCTGATCCGCGACAAGCGGCCTGGGATGCCAAGCCAGGCCAGATTGTCGCTGGGAGACGTCATTATCAGACTTTTTCCACTGTCAGGCGACTGGTTGTCCCTGAGTTGACAGCCGACTGGCCGGCCGGATCGTCCGACAACAGCGCATAGAGGAGATGGTCACGCCATTCACCGGCGATGCACAAATAGCGGCGGGCATAGCCTTCGCGGCTGAATCCGACCTTTTCGAGGAGGCGGATGGAGGCCTGATTGGTCGGCAAACAGGCCGCGTCAATGCGATGAAGGCGCAAGGTGCCGAACACGAACGGGATGACCGCCTTGACCGCATGGGTCATGTAGCCCCGGCCGGCATAGGCCTCACCCATCCAATAGCCCAGCGAGCACGATTGGGTGACGCCGCGGCGGATGTAGGAGAGCGTGAGACCGCCCATCAGCCGGTCGTCGCCCGCGCTGAAGACGAAGAAGGGATAGCCCTGATCGTCGCGCACCTCGCGCTGATAGCGCTTGAGGCGGCGGCGAAACGCTGCGCGCTCCAGGTCGTCCTTAGGCCACTGCGGCTCCCACGGCTCCAGGAAGCGGCGGCTTTGCGCGCGCAGCTCAGACCACTGGGCATAATCGTGCGTCATCGGCTGGCGCAAATAGAGCCCGTCGGACCGGATGACCGGCCCGGGATCACCGCCCCCGCTAAGGCTTCGGAAGAACGCCAAGCGAGGCCTCCCTTCTCAGCTTGCCGCGGTCGCCGCCTCGGCACCGCTGAGCCGTGAGGCGATCGCGTCATAGCCCATAAGATGGCCGACCGGGCCGATGGCGGCCACCGTGGGGCGCGCGCGGGTGAAGGTGGTTTCAGCGACGCGGCGGATATCGGCCACGGTCACCGCATCAACCTTGGCGAGGATCTCGGCCATCGACAGCGTGCGGCCAAACAGCATGACCTGGCGGGCAAGCTGGCCGGCGCGCGAGGCGGGGCTTTCCCGGCTCATCTGAAGGGCTGCGCGCACCTGCGCCTTGGCGCGGTTCAGCTCGATCTCGACCGCGTCGTGAGCAAGGCGCTCGATTTCACCCAGGATGACGGGCACGAGTTCGGCCACATCGCCTTCGCCGGTCGCGGCGTGGATGCCGAACAGGCCGGTTTCTTGATAGGCCCAGTGGAACGAATAGACCGAGTAGCAAAGGCCGCGCTTCTCGCGCACCTCTTGAAACAGCCGCGAGGACATGCCGCCGCCGAGCACCGAGCTCATCAGCTGAAGGGCGTGATAGTCGGGCGAGGAATAGGCGCAGCCCTCAAAACCAATCAGGATCTGCGCTTCCATGGTGTCGCGATCCTCGCGGATATCGCCACCACGATAGTGGGCGGTGACGGGCGGCGCGGGCGGCGCGGCCGGCAGGCGGGCCAGGTGACGGTCGGCGAGCTCGCACAAGGCGGCATGGTCGACCTTGCCGGCAGCAGCGAGCACCATGGAGGGCGCGCGATATTGTTCGTCGAGATAGGCACGGATGGCGGCGGGGCCGAAGCCGCGCACCGTCTCGGGTGTGCCCAGGATCGGTCGGCCAATCGGCTGGCCGGGAAACGCGGTCTCTTGCAAGAGGTCAAACACCCGGTCCTCCGGCGCATCGAAGGCGGCGCCGATTTCTTGGACGATGACATGCTGTTCGCGCTTGAGCTCTTCGGCATCAAACACGCTGTCGGTGAGGATGTCGGAGAGGATATCGACCGCGAGCGGCGTGTCGTCAGCTAGGACGCGGGCGTAGTAAGCGGTGTTTTCCACGCTGGTCGCCGCGTTGATCTCGCCGCCAACCGCCTCGATCTCTTCCGCGATGGCCCGCGCGTCGCGCCGTCGCGTGCCCTTGAACGCCATATGCTCCAACAGGTGCGAAATGCCGTGCTGTTCGGCTCGCTCGGCGCGCGATCCGGCGCCACACCAAATGCCAACCGCGGCGGATTCCAAGTGAGGCATCGCCTCGGTGACGATGGTCAGTCCGCTTTCAAGGCGCGACAGCTCGACGGGCATGCGGATCAGACCCTTTCGGCCACGGGAACGCGCTCGGCGCGGGCCTCGACATGGCGTTCGACGGCAAGAAGATCATTGGGCAGCATCACCATGCGTTCCTCGCGGCTCATCAAGTCGCCAAGCCAGGACGGCAGAGCGGGATGGTGGCCGGTGGCTGCCTTGACGGCGGCGGGGAACTTGGCGGGATGCGCGGTGGCGAGCGTCACCATCGGCGTCGACCCGCGCATCACGCGCTCGGCGACATTCACGCCGACGGCGGTGTGTGGATCGAGGAGATAGCCGGTCGTATCGAGCGTGCGGCGGATGGTGGCGGCGGTCTCGGCCTCATCGGTGCGGCCAGCATCAAACAGCGCGCGCATCTGGCTGAGCGCGTCGGCCGGCAAGGTGAACCGCTTGGCCTGTACCAAGGAGCGTTGCAGGTTGGCCACCATGTGCGCGTCGCGGTGGACCGTCTCAAACACCAGGCGCTCGAAATTGGACGAGACCTGGATATCCATCGACGGCGACATGGAGGGCTCGACGCCGCGCACCTCATAGTCGCCGGTGGCGAGCGTGCGGGCGAGGATGTCGTTGACGTTGGTGGCGATCACCAACCGCTCGATGGGCAAACCCATGCGGCTCGCCACATAGCCGGCAAAGATATCGCCGAAATTGCCCGTCGGCACGCTGAACGACACCGCCCGGCGCGGCGCGCCGAGCGCCACGGCCGCCACGAAGTAATACACCACCTGAGCCAACACGCGGGCCCAGTTGATCGAGTTGATCCCCGACAGGCCGATGCGATCGCGGAAATCATGGTGATTGAACATGCCCTTCACGATCGCCTGGGCGTCGTCGAAGGTGCCCTCGAGCGCGATGGCGTGGACATTGTCGGCGGCGACCGTGGTCATTTGCCGGCGTTGGACCTCCGACACACGGCCCTGCGGGAACATGATGAAGACGTCGGTGCGCGCGCGCGCCTGGAACGCCTCAATCGCCGCGCCGCCGGTATCTCCCGACGTGGCGCCCACGATCGTCGCACGCGCGCCGCGCTGTGCCAGCACGTGGTCCATCAGCCGCGCGATGAGCTGCATGGCGACGTCCTTAAACGCCAATGTGGGGCCGTGGAAGAGCTCCAGGACACAGTGATTGGGTGCCAGCTGCACCAGGGGTGTCACGGCCGGGTGGCGGAAGGTGGCATAGGCCTCGTCGATCATGGCGCGCACATCCGCGCGCGCGATCTCGTCGCCGATGAAGGGCATAATCACCGCTTCAGCCACGTCCTGATAGGATTTCCCGGCGAACCCGGCAATCTGATCGGCAGTCAAGACCGGCCAGGTGGCTGGAACATAGAGCCCGCCATCCCGCGCCAACCCTGCCAGCAACACATCGCGAAAGCCCAAAACAGGCGCTTCGCCACGGGTCGAAACATACTGCACGCCGGTTCCCTCGCCTGTTGCCGCCTTGGCGGC
>CALSBD010000238.1:0-5726 GCA_943373055.1 Rhizobium sp. Q54 | reverse complement strand
CGGCCAACCCAAATCGACGGTCTTTACGAGGTCTTCTACAGGCACCAAATCATCGCATCCCTCAATGCCAAACACACCGAGGGAAAATGCCAACCTGTTACCCATGTCTCCGAACAGGTGTTACCCTTGTCTCCGGTCTAAACACCCGCTAAGGGGGTGGGGACGCCTGAATTTGGGTTGGGACCTGGTCTCAGTCCTTAGCGCGCTCGCAGTAGGAGCCGTCGGACGTCATCACCACGATGCGGGTGCCGGCGCCGATGTGCGGCGGGACGGCGGTGCGCACGCCATTGGACAAGATGGCGGGCTTATAGGACGACGAGGCCGTCTGGCCCTTGGTCACCGGCTCGGTCTCGACGACTTCGAGCGTCACGCGCTGCGGCAGTTCGGCAGAGAGGGCGACGCCGTTGTGGCATAGGAGGTAGCAGCTCATGCCTTCCTGGAGATAGGCGGCCTGATCGCCGAGCACCTCGCTCGACACGGCGAGCTGCTCATAGTTCTCCGGGTTCATGAAGTGGTGGCCTTCGCTATCCGAATACAGGAACGTGAAGGGGCGCTCGTCGACTTCGGCCTTTTCGATCTGCTCGGTGGTGCGGTAGCGGTCCGACACCTTCACGCCGTCGACGATGCGGCGCATGTCGAGCTGGGTGACCGGCGTGCCCTTGCCGGGGTGGATGTTCTCCGCCGACAGCACGACATAAAGACGACCGTCGATGTCGAGCACGTTGCCCTTGCGGATCGAAGAAGCGATGACCTTGACCATTGTAAACCCGTTTGTGCGCGGCCCGGCCAGCACCCGGTGGCGCGGCGACGGAGCCCGATCGATCGAACCGAGCGGTTGCGAGAAGGAGCACTCTCTGACAGGTTCCGCGCCGAAAGGGAAGGGTCTACCTCCATGACATCGCCATCGCCGACACCATCGCCTTGGTGGGCCCCGCATCGCCATGAGGACCGCCGACCGCGGCTGTTGGCGCGCAATCGCGTGCAAGCGGCGTTTCGCGCCTGGTTCGCGAGCCGGGATTTCGTGGAGGTGGAGGCGGCCGCCTTGCAGGTTTCGCCGGGCAATGAGGCGCATCTGCATGCGTTTGCCACTCAGGCCGTCACCATCGACGGGCGTCGCGTGCCGCTCTACTTGCACACCTCGCCGGAGTTCGCAGCCAAGAAGCTGCTAGCGGCGGGCGAGCCGCGCCTGTTTGATTTCGCCCAGGTGTTTCGCAATCGCGAGCGCGGGCCGTTGCACAGCCCCGCCTTCACCTTGCTGGAGTGGTATCGCGCGGGTGAACCCTATGAGACGCTGATGGACGACGTGAGCGCGCTGGTGCGCTTAGCGGCTGAAACCACCGGCGTCTCGCACTTTTCGTTTCGCGGCCACGGGTGCGATCCGTTCGCGCCGTTTGAGCGGCTGTCGCTGGCCGAGGCGTTTGACCTCTATGCGGGCCTTGATCTCCTCGCCGCGCTGGATGCGGCGGGCGAGGGCGATGTGGGCCGGCTGGGCGACCAGGCGCGTGCACTCGGCTTCCGCGTCGCGGTCGATGATACGTTCACCGATCTTTACTCGCGCATCCTGGTGGAGGCGATTGAACCGCATCTGGGCATGGATCGGTTGACGGTGCTTGATCGTTATCCGGCGTGCGAGGCCGCGCTCTCGCGGCGGGCGCTTGATGATCGGCGGGTGTCCGAGCGCTTCGAGGTCTATGCGTGCGGCGTGGAACTCGCCAACGCGTTTGGCGAGCTCACCGATGCGGCCGAGCAGCGCCGTCGCTTTGAGATCGAGATGGATGAGAAGGCGCGCGTCCATGGCGAGCGCTACCCGATCGACGAGGCGTTTCTTGAAGCGCTCGCCCTGATGCCCGAGGCGTCGGGCATCGCGCTTGGCTTTGACCGGCTGGTCATGCTGGCGACCGGCGCGCACCACATAGACGACGTGATATGGACGCCAGTCGCCGACTATTGAGCCGTCAAAACGTCCAGCGCTCGGCCTTGGCGACCAGAAAGTCGCGGAAGGCTTTCACGCGGGCGGTGGAGCGCATTTCCTCGGGATAGACAAAATAGCCATCGAAAGACGGCACGTCGGCTTCTGGGAACAGCTGGACCAGACCGGCTTCGGCATCGACCAGGTAGTCGGGCAGGATCGCCAGGCCAATGCCCTTTTGCACCGCGCGCTTGATGCCCAGGATGTTGTTGATCCGCAGCGTCGGCCGGCGCGGGCTTGCCGGGTCACGGCCCGCAGTTTCCAGCCAGTTGAGGCCACGCAAATAGGTTGACGGCGCGGCGCCGAAGGTGATCAGCCGGTGCTGATCCAGTTCCCCGATCGACTGCGGCGTGCCATGGGCCTTCAGATAGGCGGGGCTGGCGTAAAGATGGAAGTGCACCGTGAACAGCTTGCGCTGAATGAGATCAGGCTGCACTGGCGGACGCATCCAAATCGCCACATCGGCCTCGCGCATGGACAGATCGAGCTCCGCACCGTCGTCGAGGATCAGATCAAGCGAGACTTCCGGATACAGTTCCAAAAACTCGTTGAGCCGAGCGGTGAGCCATGTGGAGCCGAGGCCAACCGTGGTGGTGACCTTCAAAACGCCCGATGGCTTGTCCTTGGTGTCGGTTAAGCGCGACTTGACGCGCTCCAGCTGCATGACGACGTCACGCGCGGTGCGGAACAACAGCTCGCCCTGCTCAGTGAGGATGAGACCGCGGGCGTGACGGTGAAATAGGGGGACGCCCAGCTCTGATTCGAGTGCGCTGACCTGACGGCTGACCGCCGACTGGCTCATCTCCAACGTTTCGCCCGCATGGGTGAAGCTGCCGGCCTGCGCGGCGGCGTGGAAAATGCGCAGTTTATCCCAGTCCATCCTGACCTGCCTGTCGACGCGCCGTGAGCGACCGCTGACTTGAGTGCCGCGTGGGCTTCCCCGGTGGGCGCGCCGAATTTGTTTTTGTTTTCTGTCAGTCAGTGTGACTGACATGCTAGTCACATTTCTAGTGCCAAGTTGACTGCTTCACTCAAAAAATGCGGCGGCACCGTGTCTGGCCCCGCCATTGTTTGCCTGTGGACCGCCTCAACGCACCCGTTTTCACGTCTGAGCGGCAACGGGCGCCTGTCTTGGGGCGACCTTGGCGTGGAAGCCGGACGGCGCACTGGCGACGCGGCCTCACGAAAAAACCCCGCCGCTTTCGCGCCGGGGTTACATTAGACGACCTTGATGTCGTTTGACCGACGAAATGTTTTGATCATTCCGCCGCGGCGCGTTGATGGGACGCGCCGGCCAGATAGCGCTCGGCTTCCAGCGCGGCCATGCAGCCCAGGCCCGCGGCCGTCACCGCCTGGCGGAACACTTCGTCAGCCACGTCACCGGCGGCAAACAGACCCTCGACCGACGTGGCCGTGGAATTGGGCGCGGTCCACACATAGCCCGACGGCTTCAGGCGGACTTTGTCTTTGACAAGCTCGGTGGCGGGCTGGTGGCCGATGGCGACGAACACGCCGTCGGTCGTGATCTCGCGCAGCGCGCCGGTCTTGGTATCTTTCAGCCGCACGCCGGTCACCACGGCGGGCGTGCCGCCTCCCAGGATCTCATCGACTGCGGCGTTCCAGATCACCTCGATCTTGGGGTGGGCGAACAGGCGGTTTTGGAGGATGCGCTCGGCCTTGAATTGGTCGCGGCGGTGCACGACGGTGACTTTGGTGGCGTGGTTGGTGAGGTAGAGCGCCTCTTCCACTGCCGAGTTGCCGCCGCCGACGACCACCACTTCCTTGCCGCGATAGAAGAAGCCGTCGCAGGTGGCGCAGGCCGACACGCCGAAGCCCTGGTACTTTTTCTCGCTGTCAATGCCGAGCCACTTGGCTTGCGCGCCGGTCGCTAGGATCACGGTGTCAGCCGTGTAGACGGTGCCCGAATCGGTCTTGGCGACAAACGGTCGGCTTGAGACGTCGAGCTCGGTGACAATGTCGACCACCATGCGCGTGCCGACGTGCTCGGCCTGGGCGCGCATCTGTTCCATCAGCCAAGGGCCCTGGATGACGTCGGCGAAGCCGGGGTAGTTTTCGACGTCGGTGGTGATGGTCAGCTGACCACCCGGCTGGAGGCCGGAGATCAGGACCGGCTCCAGCATGGCGCGGGCCGCATAGATCGCGGCGGTGTAGCCGGCCGGGCCAGAGCCGATGATGAGGGTCTTGGTGTGGACAACGCTGGTCATGGCGACCTCCGGCGGGGCGCAGGCATAAAGGTTGTAAGAGCATTGCCACCCCACCGCGGGCTTGTCCACGGGCCGTGGCTGCGCGTCCACACTTGCGATGGAATGTGACAATTCGTGAGGTGGCGGATCACCGGCGACACCGCTGCCCTTGCCTCAAAACAAGGCGTGCTCCATGGTCTGCGCCTCATGATCGGGCAGGGGGAGTCTTTATCCCCCTCAGCGCCCCCGCGCCGACCCGATCCGATAACGAGGCTTTGAGCCCGAGGCGATCCGATGACAAAAGACGATGTGCAGGCCGCGCTGTTGACGGCCTTTGAGACCGCGAAGAAGGGCATGAGCCCCTATCCGCATTGGCTCGTGACCGATTGCTTGCCCAAGGCCGCCCTCGACGCCATCACCGCCTTGCCGTTCGAGCCGCAAGTGGTGCATGGCGAAAGCGGCCGGCGGGAAATCCACAATGCCACTCGCAGCTACTTCGCCGCCGACGAGCGCGAGAAGTTCCCCGTGTGTCGGGCGATCGCGGAAGCCATGCAGGACCCCGCGTTCGTGAAGCGGACGTCTGAGATGTTTGAGACCGATCTCGACGGCTCGTTTCTGCGCATTGAGTACGCGCTTGACACCGATGGCTTCTGGCTGGAGCCGCACACCGATATCGGCGTGAAGCTGTTCACGTTCCTCATCTATTTGTCGGACGGGCCGGGCCATGAAAACCTGGGCACCGACATTTACGCCGACAAGGACACCCATGTGGGTCGCTCGCCGTTTGGCCCCGGTGTCGGTTTCATCTTCGTGCCGTCGAACCATACCTGGCACGGCTTCGAGAAGCGGCCGATCGAGGGCGTGCGGCGCTCGCTGATTGTCAACTACGTCAAGCCGGAGTGGCGCGCGCGCGAGCAGCTCGCGTACCCGACCGAACCGGTGAAGGCCGCCGCCTGATCTCATCGGGCCTGACTTTCAAGCGCCGGTGGCCTCCAAAGGCTGCCGGCGTTGTCTTTTGGGCCCAAGGCGGGCGCCGCATCTGAGAAATCGATGACTTGATCAGCGAATTGCATTGGACGGCGCCGGGTCAGCGCGCCCATCCTCACGATGGATCCTCACTCCTCAAGGGCTCGAACATGCGTCTCGTGATCGGCAATAAGCGGTATTCGTCGTGGTCGTTGCGGCCGTGGATCGGCCTCACCATGGCGGGCATCGACTTCGAGGAGATTTTGATCCCGCTCGATACGCCCACCTTTAAGGAAACGGCGCTTCAATATAACCCCACTGGCAAAGTGCCGTGCCTGATCGACGGCGACGCGGTGGTGTGGGAATCGCTCGCCATCCTTGAATATGCCGCCGATCGCTTCCCCGATCGCGGGATGTGGCCGGCCGATCCGGTGGCGCGGGCACGCGGACGGTCGATTTCGTGCGAGATGATCTCCGGCTTCACCGGGATCAGGTCGGCGAACCCGATGAACTTGCGCACGGTGTTTGCCTACCGCGATTGGGGCGAGGCGGCGCGGCGCGACGTGAAGCGCATCACCGCCCTGTGG
>CALSBD010000237.1:0-5751 GCA_943373055.1 Rhizobium sp. Q54 | reverse complement strand
CTCCCTCACGAGAGAGTGCCGTTTGGCTCCACCTGGGTACACTGTACTTTGGTCTACAGACCCCTCTGATCGGCTTGGGTTTCCCCACCAAAGTACAATGGAGTTACAGCGGGGCGTTGCTTACCGTTCGGCGAACTTTTTGGGAGGCAACGCACATGAAATCCTTGGCCCACCGCACCGCGGTCCTCATTGGCCTTGCCCTGTTCGCGCCAGCCGCTTTCGGCCATGGCGACGTGGCGCCGCAACCGGTCAACACCGACGCGCTACCCGACGTGGGCGAGGCGTGGCTGACGGAGAACCCCTATCGCGCCAAGACGGCGGGCGATGACGTTTGGTCAAAGGCGGTCGAAATCGGCGCCAGCGGCTACAACCAAAACTGCGCGCGCTGCCACGGCCTCGGCGCCGTCTCCGGTGGCCTAGCGCCTGACCTGCGCTTCCTGGAAGCGTCGGACTATGGCGACGAGTGGTTCATGGAACGCTTCCGCCATGGCTACACCCAAGACGGCACCACCAAGATGCCGGCGTTTGCCGACGTGTTGGGCCAAAAGGCCGGGTGGGCAATCCGCACCTATATCGAGACGCGGCCGGAGGACGGCGCGCTTGAAGCTCATACCGCGCGGCTTGGCGCCATCCGCGATGCGCTGGCCAAGGGCGGCGTTGACGAAGCTGCGCTCAAGACCGAGCTTGAGACCATCTTCAAGGCCGCCAAGACCCATTCGGGCGCACCGCTCGCCGATAGCGCGGCCCGACAGGCTTACTTGCACCTCAATGGCACGCCGGACGGCCAGAAGCTGGCGGCGGACGCGTTGACGGTCGGATTGTCGGCCGCGCACTGATGAGGATCACGCGGCGTGCCTTGGTTGCGGGGGTGGCGGCGAGTGCCTTGATGGGCCTCGGCGCGACGCCCGCGCGTGCGCGCTGCGAGAACGTGCCGCCCGAACAGCGCCCGCAAAACACGCCGCGCGAGTTCGTCGGGCAAACGATGGACGAAATCATCGACCGCGGCACCTTGGTGATCGCGGTCTATGAGGATTTCGCGCCCTACAGCTGGCTCGACGGTCCCGAGCCGAAGGGCATCGACATTGAGGTCGGCAAGATCCTGGCGGAGGCGCTCGGCGTCAAGCCGGAGTTTCGCTTCGTGCAATCGGGCGAGACGATCAATGTGGACCTGATGGCCAATATCTGGCGCGGCGGCATCCAGAAGGAACCCGTCGCCAACGTCATGATGCGAGTGCCGTATAACTCCACCCTCACCTGTCTGATCGATCAGGTGACTTTTTCGGGCCAATATGCCGACGAGCGCATTGCGATCGCCTATCGCACCGATGCCTATCCCGACGCGGTGGCCAGTGCCGATGGCGAGCGCGACGAGGGCGGGCCGGTGCCGGCGTTCTTCCGCTTTGACACGGTGGCGGTGGAGAATGATTCCATCTCCGACTTCTATTTGACCTCTTTCCCCGGCGGCCAGATCGGCCCGATGATCCGGCGCTTCAAGACCATGGGCGAGGCGATGGCCGCGCTGAAAGCCAAAGAAGTGATGGCCGCCATGGGGCCGCGCGCACAGCTGGAATTCGGCGCCGACGAGACAATCCGCGTCCACACACCGCCCTTGGCAGGCTTCGCCCTATCGCGCTGGACGCTGGGGCTAGCCGTGCATCAAAGCCACAAGGATTTGAGCTACGCGCTGGATGACGCGATCACGGCAGCACTTGCCGATGGCCGGCTCAAAGCCGCGCACGCCGCTTACCGCGTCACCTTCACGCCGCCGACCCGGTGAGCCATGCGGGCTTGAGTGCCCCGCTTTGCCGCTTCACACGACCGTGAGATCGCCACGATCGTCAATGAGCGTCACTCGCTTGAGCGCGGGGAGCCGGACGCTCAGCGCCTTGATCTCGTCGCGGGTGAAGAAGACGAGCGCGGTCGACAGGCCATCGGCCATGGCCGCGTCTTCGGTCTCGACCGCCACGGTCGACCACACGGGCGGCAGGCCGCGCGGATGCACGATGTGGGGTTCACCGGCCACCAGCGTCGCGCGCGGCGATGAGGCGGCGAGCGCGTGGCCAGGTGCCAGCTTGATTTCGCCGATTTGCCCGGCCGCCGGATCGCTGATGCCAAGCGCGAACGGCCCGCCGAGGGCGGCATACTCGCCCACATTGACAAGCGCTTGGGTATAGCCGGCCGCGGCCAGCCACGCACGAATGACATCGGCGGCGAAGCCTTGCGCCATACCGTTGAGCGTGAGCGCCTGACCGGGAGCGAGCTGCACATGATCGGGCGTCAGCGTCACCCGCCGCCAGCCGATCGCGGCGCGGGCGGCCACGAGGTCGCCGCCGGTGGCGCGCGCGTGCCACACCGGCTGCACGGTGGGATCAAACGCGCCATCGGTGTGTGCGTGGAGGCGATCGCACAGCGCAAGCGCGTCGCGCATCCAAGGTGACGGCTCGGCCGCGCCGGTCGCGTTAAGCCGGGTGAGCTCTGAGGGCCGGTAGAGGCTGAAGGTGCCGTCGAGGCGTTCCAAGAGGGCCGGCAGATCCCGCAGGGTCTGGTCAGCGCCTGGGCCTGTGAGGGTGATTGAGACATCCGCGCCGAGCGCGACACCCCGCCACTGAGCCGCGCGGGCCGAACGCGCGCCCAACACAGTGGTCGCGGCCAGGATCTGAATGAAGCGGCGGCGCCCGATCATCGCGTCCTCCTCATGCTGGCACCTTGGCGCGGGAGACAGTGACGACCGTGTTGCGTGTCTTAGCGCGGCCGGCCAGCACGAGGGGCACGCAGGTCTTGGCGTCGTTGTGGATCTTCACGCAGTCAAGGCACTGAAAGCATTCGGAGTAGTTGACCGCGCCGGTGGCCTTGATCGCCCCGTACTGGCAGCGCACCTTGCACAGCTGGCAGGGCGAGCCGCACTCCTTGCGGCGCGCGATCCAATCGCGCCCACGCAGCAGGCCGCCAATCGCCATCAACGCGCCGAGCGGGCAGACATAGCGGCAGAAGCCCTTGAACGTCATGGTACCCAACACAAGCCAGAAGCCGGCATAGGCGGCGTACACCCATTCGCGCTGGAAATGGGTGGTGATTGCGGTCTTGAACGGCTCGACCTCGGCGGCGGTGTCGATGTGGTCGGGTGCGAACACCACGACGCCAACGAGGGCGGCGAGCAGTCCATACTTCACCATCTTCAGCCGTTGATCCCAGGCCGCCGACGGCTCCAGCTGCGGCAAGCGCAAGGCACGGCCGATGTGATGGGCGAATTCTTGCAGCGCGCCGAACGGGCACAGCCAACCGCAGAACAAGCCTCGCCCCCAGGCAACAAACCCGATGATGGCAACTGCCCACACGAGGAGTGAAAAGGGATCAAACAAGAGATAAACAAAGCTGCCGCCCTCGATCGCCGTGCGCAACGTGGCAAGCGGCGTGACGATGGACAGCTGGCCTTGTCCCCAATAGCCCACAAACGCTGTCATCGCGGCGAGGATGCCGAGCCGGATTGGCGTGAACAAGCGCTGACCGGAGAGCCGGTTCATGCCCGGGCCCAAGACGACGAGGAGCAGGACCAGCGCGGCGGCGAGCAGAACGAGATCAACCGCGCGGTTGCGCAACGCCTCGGCCCAGGGCGACAGCACTTGCGGGCCGGCGGTCGTCGGGCGGGTATAGAAGCGCTCGGGCGTGGTGTGGGTCATCACGAAGGCATGGGAGCCGATCTCGGGCTGAAACATGCCATGCGCGCGCTCGGCGATCGCCTTGAGCTGATACTCCCGCGCGGGATCAAACCCCAGCCGCCGGTCAGCGCGCACGATCATCGCGGTGCCCTCGGGCACGTCGGCCAAGGTCTTGAACAACAAGTCGGCATCGCGCAGCGCGACGGGCAAGCCATCTTGTTCGGCGCGGATGAGATCGGGCGCGGTGTTGCGCACGAAGTCGGGGCTGACCAGGCCATGCCGCCCGGCCTCGATGAGCAGGAGCGGCTCGTCGTCGGGCGAGACCACGAGGAAGCGATTGAGATCCTTGAGGCTTTCGGCATCCAACACGGCCTTGGCGATTGCCGGCGGGCCAATGTCGATCACCCAGAGGTCAAGATAGAGGCCATCTGGCGCGTCGGTCGCTTCTGGGTCGTCATCGGCGAACACGGTACCAGCGAATGCCTTGTTCACCTCGCCATTGGTAATGCGCAAATTGCGCGCGATGCCTTGCTCGACGAGCGTCTTCCACGTCAAGGCTTCGACGTGGTCGAGGTTGGGCCGGGCGGGCGGCGCGGTGCTCAAGCCCTTCATTTTCTCGCGCGCGACGGCGAGCGTGGCGGCCATGATGCTTTCGTGCGCGATGCGCACCGACGCGGTCGCCTTGGTGACGCCTTCCAGATAGGTCACCTCGCCCGACTTCGAGGACACGTCGCCATACGGCACGCCAACAACCATTGGCGTGTTGATCGACAGGCCGCGATACTGCTCCAGGAACTTGCGAAACGGCGCCTCGCCGAGACCTGAGACAAAGATGGGCTCATTGTGGGCGACAAGGCGCACGTCGATGAAGCGGCCATCGCGATCCAGCGTCACCAGCATGTTGATGGGCGCGCCCGAAAAGCCCGGCAGCGGTGAAATCGGCTCAGTCTCAAACACGAAGCCCGCTTCTGCGCCGCCTGAGTTCAACAGCTGCCAGACGCCCTTGTCGTTGACCGGCTCGCCCAACGCATAAGGCGGCACGATCATCGGCTCGATCTGATCGCGGGTGAGCGGCGCGGCCAAGGCGCTCCAAGCGCTCACGAGGAGCGCGAGCACGGCGAAGATGAGCCTTGGGATCAGCTGTTTAGACATTCAAAGAACGATACACGGGGGCCTTGGGGCCACCTATCCGACCAAAGTCCTAACGCGGCGGTGGCCCACGCGGGCTAGGCTTTCGCATGCGATCGACTGTGCCAGCCAAGCTCGTGATCTATGCCCTGTCATTGATGGGGTTCGTGGTGTTTTGGGCGGTGCTGTCATGGCTGAAGGCCGATCCGCTGGTGCTGCCCTCCCCGCTCGTCGTGCTGGAAACGCTCATCGAGGACATCCAGTCCGGCAAGCTGTGGCGGCATATCGGTATGACGCTCTGGCGCATGAGCGCGGCGTTCACGATTGCCATGCTGGTGGGATCAGCGTTGGGCCTATGGCTCGGTCGCAATCCACGGGTCGACGTGTGGGCGCAGCCGTGGGTGACGATCTTTCTCAATATCCCCGCCCTCGTCGTCATCGTGCTTTGCTATTTGTGGATCGGCCTCAACGAGACTGCGGTGATTGCCGCCGTCGCCGTCAATAAAGCCGCGATGGTGACCGTCACCGTGCGCGAAGGCGCGCGGGTGCTCTCCCCCAGCCTTGAGGACATGTCGCGCGTGTATCGGCTGTCGATGGTGGAGCGCTTGCGCCATGTGTGGATGCCGCAATTGGCGCCGTTCTTCCTGTCCGCGGCGCGCTCGGGCATCGCCATGATTTGGAAGGTGGTGCTGGTCGCGGAGTTTCTGGGCCGCTCATCGGGCATCGGCTTTCAGATCCATCTCAATTTTCAGCTGTTCAACATCGCCGGCGTATTGTCCTACGCACTCGCCTTCGTCGGTGTGATGTTGCTCATCGAATTCCTGGTGTTCGGCCCGCTTGATCAGCGGGTGAACCGCTGGCGCGCGGCCCCTGGCCGAACCAAGGCGCCGGCCGTTATGGTCGGTGCGTGATCACGCCGCGCCCGCGCGGACGTGATGGAGCGCGGCCCGGCCCACCGCTCCCTCTT
>CALSBD010000236.1:0-5787 GCA_943373055.1 Rhizobium sp. Q54 | reverse complement strand
AGCTGACCGGGTGGCCGATGGCGGCGTAAAGCGCGTTGGGATAGGCGATCACCGCCTCGATTGCCATGCCGATCGCCAGCACGACCAAGCGCTCGTCAAACCCCATCATGGATGCGTCAATCAAACAGCGGCACGCCGCGACGGCGCATGAAGACGATCAGCACCATGCCGACCAGGATGCCGCCCAGGTGCGCCCACCAGGAGATATTGTCGCCCGCATTAATGACGACGTTGTAGATTTGGAACAGCACCCAGAAGCCGAGCACCCACGCCGCGCTCAAGCGCAGCGGCAGGCGCATGAGCACAAGGACCCACACCTTCACGCGCGGATGCAGCAGGAGATAGGCACCCACCACGCCGGCGACCGCGCCTGACGCCCCAATGAGCGGCGCATCGGAGCCCGGGTGCATGAACACGTGGATCAGCCCCGCGCCAGCCGCGCACAGGAGATAAAACAAAAGATAGCGCACATGGCCGACCGCGTCCTCGATGTTGTCGCCAAACACCCATAAGAACAGCATGTTACCCAACAGATGCATCCAGTCGCCATGCAGGAACGCATAGGTGATCAAGGTGCCCGAGGGCGGGACGATCTCATAGCCGGCGGGCAGCACCTTGGCGCCCTCCACGACGCTGGGGATAATGCCCAGCGACACGGCGGCGGCATCGATATCGCCGACCGGGTTAAGAGTGACCAGCGCATGAATGATGACATTGAGCGCCACCAGCGCCCAATTCACATAGGGGCGCGGGATGTGCTTGAGGTCGTTGGTATCGTAAAGCGGCAGGAACACGGGCAGGGCTCGCGGCTGGAACCGTGAGACCCTAGATCATGGGGCGCGAAAGGGGAAACGGCTTTTCGCATCGCGCGCGGTGATGTGAGGCGCGCCGCGGCGGCTTACGGTTTGTCCACCGTTGTTGCCGCATTGTCATTCCATGACTGATGCCGCCCCTCTCGTCTTCGCCGCACCCGATCTTCTGGACGCGCTCGCCCGCTGGCGGCGGCGGCTGGCGGATGAGCGGCGCGCGGCGGCCAAGACCGTGGAGGCCTATGAGCGCGATATCGGCCAGTTCTTGCGCTTCCTGACGCTTCATCTGGGCGCGCCGCCCACGCTGGCGGATTTGGCCGACCTCAAAACGCTCGATATCCGCGCGTTTCTAGCCAAGCGGCGGATGGAGGATGGGGTGGGCGCGCGCACCTTGGGCCGGGGGCTTGCGGGCGTTCGCTCGCTCATTCGCGATCTGGAGCGCGAGGGCCTGCTTGATGCGGCCGCCTTCACCGCCACGCGCACGCCCAAGGCGCCCAAATCGCTGCCCCGACCGCTTGCCGCTCCTGACGCCAAGCGGGTGGTCAATGTGGCCGAAAGCCTCAGCGACGAGCCTTGGATCGCCGCGCGCGACGCTGCTGTGCTGTCGCTCCTTTATGGCTGCGGGTTGCGCATTTCCGAAGCGCTGTCGCTCACCCGCGCGCAGGCGCCGCACGCAGGCGGCGTATTGCGAGTGACCGGCAAGGGCGGCAAGACGCGGCTGGTGCCCGTGTTGCCCGTGGTGGCGGCCGCGGTGGCCGACTATGTGAATAAAGTGCCGTATGCGCTGCCTGCTGACGGCGCGCTGTTTCGCGGCGCTAAGGGGGGTCCGTTGTCGGCCCGCGTGGTGCAACTGGCCATGGAACGGCTGCGCGGCGCGCTCGGCTTGCCCGATAGCGCGACGCCGCACGCGCTGCGGCACTCGTTCGCCACCCATTTGTTGGCCGGCGGTGGCGACTTGCGCACGATCCAAGAGCTTTTGGGCCATGCGTCGCTGTCGACCACGCAGGTCTATACGGCGGTCGATCAAGACCGGCTGATCGCGCTTTATGACCAGGCGCACCCACGCGCCCGCATGGCGGGTTGATGCTCTGGACGCCCCGTTCAATCGATTGATTTTCGCCCTCACATCACGGGTTTGTGTGACACTTCGCTTGTGAGCCAGCTTGCCGAGCGGCGCCCGCTGACCCATCCTTTCGAATGTGGGATGTTCGTGACATCCGCTGAAGGCCGCAGCGCGCTGCTGGCCTTCGTTCAGTCCGGCACGAGAGCGCGCCTGAGGCGCGAGAAGGGTGAGGAACATGATCAAGAAGCTGACCATGGGTGTGGCTGCGGCCGGTTTGGCGCTGGGCTTCGCGGCCCCCGCGTTTGCGGAAGGTGGCTGCGGCAGCGCGAAGATGACGATGGCCGAAACGCCGGTCGTCAAGCCGATCACCACCGCGCAGGCCCCGACCACCGCGACCCCGGGCCCGGTCCAGCAGTAAGCGGACCTCCTGTCACCGACATGAGACCCGGGCCTTGGCTCGGGTCTTTTTGTTTGAGGTGACAGGCGAAATGTGATACCTTGGGTTGAATAACGGAAGTTTGAGGTGGTCCATGCAGTCGATCAGCGAGCGAAACAAGAAGATATTGGAGCGCCTTGAAGTATTCGCGAAGGATGCGATGATCTCCAAGAAATCAGCGCGCGACACTTTGATCAAAACTGGGATATATACGAAGAAGGGTCGTCTGCGTGTTGAGTTTGGGGGTACTGGATCGAGAAAACGCCAAGGGAGTGAACTCGCTTGAGCCGATTGGCGACGTCATTCGTTTTAGGTTATCACGGTTGTAGCGCCTCAGTCGCCCGTAAAGCTGTTTTGGAAGGCGATAAAATCTTACAAAGCGACAAAGACTATGATTGGCTTGGCCCTGGAGCCTATTTCTGGGAGTCCGATCCGCGCCGTGCCTTGGAGTGGGCGCGCTGGAAAGCTGACCGTGGCGAGATTGATAATCCCACTGTCGTTGGTGCTGTCATCGATCTGGGAAACTGCCTTGATCTGACAACGCGAGAGGATGTCGAACTGGTCAAGGAAGCCTATCGCCTTTTTATTGACATTCGAGGACGGTCCGGCCTGGAGATCCCTGCCAATCGCGCCCCAAAAGGCACGCGATCTGAAGATCGCGTCCTGCGCTTTTTGGATTGCGCGGTACTTCGCTTTCTTCATGAATGGGTCGAGGAGATGGGGAAGGCCGATGCGTCCCTCCACCCCTTCGACACCGTGCGCGCTTTGTTCGTGGAAGGCGGGCCGGCGTATCCTGGGGCGGGGTTTAACGAACGCAACCACGTCCAGATCGCGGTGCGCACGCGGGCGGCGATCAAGGGGTTGTTTCTCGCCGAGGCGGAAGGGGCGTGAGGCGCCCGCGCGGGTACGGTCCTATGAAGAGGCCGATCAGCGCGCTTGAAGATCAAGGCCGAGGGCAAGACGACCCGCTGCAGCATTCAAGGCAGCAGCGTCTGGGCGATCCCCGCTTGCGGCATGAAACCTGGACAGCGTGCCTTGGTCGTGCCACGCTTTTTGGATAAGCGAACGGTTTGAGACGAGAGGAGATCGGGCATGCCGGTTTGGTTGTTCGCAGCGGCGGCGGTCGGCGCGGTAGCGGCGTGGCGCCTCATTGACCGGGCTATGGACAAGGCGGCGGCCGACCTTGAGGCCGTTGATCCCAAGCGCAAGCCCGTCGAGGTGACGGCCGGCAAGCTCGTGAAGGGCCCCGATGGCGTGTATCGCCCGGAGTGACCGCGGCTGAGCCGGGTGGCTCACGTCCAGTCCGGCTCCAGGCTTTCATGAAAGCGGACCGGCTCGCCGGTTGCCGGCGTTTCGATTGACCCCTCACGCATGACCACGCGGCCGCGCACGATGGTGCCGACCGGCCAGCCGGTCACGGGGATACCATCATACGGGGTCCAGCCGCACTTCGAGGCCGACCAGGCGTCAGTGATGGTTTCGCGCCGCTTTAAATCAACCACCGTCAGATCCGCGTCATAGCCAGCCGCGATGCGCCCCTTGCCGGCAATGCCGAACAGACGGGCAGGGCCGTGGCTCGTCATGTCGACAAAGCGCTGAAGCGACATCCGGCCCTTGGCGACGTGGTCAAGCATCACCGGCACCAGCGTTTGCACACCCGGCATGCCGGAGGGTGAGCTGGGATAGGGCTTGGCTTTCTCTTCCAGCGTGTGCGGCGCGTGGTCGGAGCCCAGAATATCGGCAATGCCGGCGGCGACCCCGGCCCAAATGCGGTCTCGGTGGTGGCTCTCACGGACCGGTGGGTTCATTTGCAGGCGCGTGCCGATGCGCGCGTAATCATCGGCGCTCAGCGTGAGGTGGTGCGGGGTCACCTCGCACGACGCCACGTCCTTGTGGTCCTTCAGGAAGTCGATCTCTTCGCCGGTCGAGATGTGCAGCACATGGATGCGCGCGCCCACGCCGCGGGCGATCCGCACCAGCCGCTTGGTGCACATGAGGGCGGCTTCGACATCGCGCCACACGTGGTGCGAGGTCGGATCGCCCGGCACGCGCAGCGACGCGCGCTCGCGCAGGCGGTATTCGTCCTCGGAATGAAACGCCGAGCGCCGTCGGGTCTGGCGCAAGATGGCCTCGACGCCGGCATCGTCCTCGACGAGCAAATCCCCGGTCGATGAGCCCATGAACACTTTAATGCCGGCCGCGCCGGGCAGGCGCTCCAGCTCACGGATGTCGGCCGGGTTATGCCGCGTGCCACCGACCCAGAAGGCGAAGTCGCAATGCATGCGATGGCGGCCCCGCGCGACCTTGTCCGCGAGTGTCGCCTCGTCCGTCGTCAAGGGCGAGGTGTTGGGCATCTCGAAGACCGCGGTCACCCCGCCCATGACGGCGGCCCGCGAGCCCGATTCGAGGTCCTCCTTGTGGGTCAGGCCCGGCTCGCGAAAATGCACCTGGGTGTCCATGACGCCGGGCAGCACGTGGAGCCCATCGGCTTGCCACACCGCGCCCGCGCTTGAGGGCGGGAAGCTGCCGATCGCGGCGATCTTGCCGTCGCGAATGCCGATGTCGCGCGCCCCGATGCCATCGTGGTTGACGACGGTGGCGCCGCGGATGAGAAGGTCGAAAGTGTCGGCCATGGCATGCTCCCTTTCGGCTTCGATAGCCCATGTCGGGGCTTGAGGGAATGCGTCGGCTCTGGGTTGTGCCGGTTGCTTGCATTGCCGCGGCGCCGACCCCCTCTTATGTGAGGGTGACAACCGCACCAACCTGAAGAGAGGGCCCATGACCACAATCGCATCGATCCCGCAGCGCGGCGTCGTTGAGGTGTCCGGCCCCGACACGGACAGCTTCCTGGATGGCCTCGTAACGGCGGCGGTGGCCAAGATCCCGGTGGACGGGCTTGGCCATGGCGGCTTGCTGACTCCGCAGGGCAAGCTGATGTTCGCCTTCTTCCTGCATCGCTTTGCAGAGGATGGTGTGCGGCTGGAGGTCGACCGCGCCGTGGTCGCTGATCTCGCGAAGCGGCTGTCGTTTTATAAGCTGCGCGCCAAGGTGACCGTCACGGACCGGTCAGACGCCTTCACGGTCGCGGTCGCCTGGGGGGGCGATTTGCCTCACGGGTTCGCGCTCGATCCGCGCAAGGCGGGGCTGGGCGGTCGTGCGCTGGTGCCCGTGGATGCGGCCGGGGCATTGGGAGTGTCGGAGAATTTAGAGGCCTTTACGGCCCACCGGATCGCGCTCGGCGTGCCGGAGGCGGGGCTTGATTACACGGTGACCGACGTGTTCCCGCACGATGTGTCGTTCGATCAGACCGGCGGGGTTGATTTCAAGAAGGGGTGCTATGTCGGCCAAGAGGTCGTCAGTCGCATGCAACATCGCGGCACGGCACGCCGACGGTTCGTGATCGTCACCGGTGATGCGCTGACGGCGGGCGCGGAGCTGAAGATCGGCGAGCGGGTGCTGGGCACCCTCGGCGAGCCGGC
>CALSBD010000235.1:0-5788 GCA_943373055.1 Rhizobium sp. Q54 | reverse complement strand
GATCGGCGCGCGCGCGCGGCGGGCCGATCTGGCCGTGGGTGGGCGCCGCGCGCCGCCGCGCGTCCCGCCGCGTCTCCGCGCCCGGACGGCTCAGCGCGCCCGAAGCGGAGGGGCCAGGAAGGGCGGTGTCAACGGCCATGAACGCACGATCTCCCCGATCTGCGGATAGACCGGTTGATGGGTGCGTCTTCGCATGGTCTGGCCCAAGTTGACAAGGTAGATGTGCGCCAGCGCGGCTTAGGCCTGAGCGGGTTTTGCCGCAAAATGGGGGTATTCACGCAGACTTTAGGCTGTTCTTTGAAGAGTTCTAAAGAAGCTGTTGGTCGCTCGCCGGGCATCTGGGCTGAAACCGCGTGCCCTGGCGGCGCCCTCACATGCGGAAATGCTTGGAAAGCTTCAAGCCTTGGGCCTGGTAATTGGAGGTGGCCAATTCACCATAAAGCTGCCCCGGCCGCTCGGCCATGCGCTCATACACCAGCCGGCCAATCGTTTGCCCGTGGTCGAGGATGAACGGCACTTCGCGCGAGCGCACTTCGAGAACCGCCCGCGCGCCGGTGCCGCCCGCGGCCGCGTGGCCGAAGCCCGGATCAAAGAAGCCGGCGTAGTGCACGCGAAATTCGCCCACCAGCGGATCGATCGGCACCATTTCGGCCGCGTAGTCGGGTGGTACGTGCACCGCCTCACGCGAGACGAGGATGTAGAATTCATCGGGATCCAGAATGAGCCCGCGATGGGGCTTCAGCCGGATCGGCTCCCAAAAATCCTCCACCGCGTGTGCGGCTTTCTTGTCGACGTCGATGACGCCTGAGTGCCGCTTGGCGCGATAGCCGACAAGACCCTCCGCGCCCGCCAGATCGATCGACAAGGTGAGGCCGCCGTCGAGCACCGGCACCGCCTGATCGACGATTTTCCATTGCGCGTGCAGCGCGGCGTGCTCGGCGTCCGACAGCCGCACCTGGCCGCGGCGAAAGCGCAGCTGAGAGAGCCGCGAGCCGGGCCGCACCAACACTGGGAACGTGCGCGGGCTCACCTCCAGGTATAGCGGGCCGTGATAGCCGGCCGGGATGGTGTCAAACGCCCGCGCCCGATCGACGATCACGCGGGTGAACAGGTCAATGCGCCCGGTCGACGATTTGGGATTGGCGATCGCTTCCACATCCGACGGCAAGCTGAGCTGCTCGGCGAGCGGGATGAGATAAACGCAGCCCGTCTCCAACACCGCGCCGCTCGTCAGATCGATTTTGTGCAGCGTGAGGTCGGCGAGCTTGTCGGCCACCGTGGCGTCCGGGCCCGGCAGGAAGCTCGCGCGGATGCGATAGGCGACAGAGCCGAGCCGCGCGTCGAGGCTCGCAGGCTGGATCTGGTCGTCGTCAAACGGCCACGCCGGTTTGATCGCGCCCGCCCGCGCCAGATCGCTGATCAAGCGCTGTGAAAAGATACCGACTTCAGCCACCCGCATTCTCCCAGCCTGGGTACCCTATGTACCCGGAGGGCAAGGATCGGCCAAGAGCCCCGCTCGGTCTTTTGGCCACACGCCAGTGAACCGGAGCCAAGTGCACACAACTTAGCGCCTCGGCTTCATTGCGGCGCGCCGAGGTGCGGTGCCGACAGCCCATTGGGCGCGATACTATCGACAAGGGGATGCCGCAACAAAAGGGCGACGCCTCGTGGTTCAATATCGAGGGCGACCTGATTGGTGAATTGATAGACTTCGCGGACCCTATACCGAACCCCCTTTAAACTGGGCCGTACACGCCGCCAACCACCGCGAGCCCCTTTGAATGTAACGATAATGCCTTGAAGCTGCGTAGTTGCCTCTGTTTCAGTCGCATACACAACGGTAAAACCTGTGAGCAAAGCCCCACCCAGGACAGCACGACGGGTGAGAGCTTTCGTAGATCGGTTAGACATCGAGCTTACCCGTTCACTCAAAAGAGCATTAGCCTGCCGATGACGCCATCGGCAGGCAGCAACCGTCAAGCGGCCATCACCCCGCAACTATCGTTTAACGCACGAACCGCGGCAAAAATTCGACCTACGGCAAGATAGCGTCAAGTCGAACGTAAGCGCACTGAACATCAAGCCTGCGACGGACAACGCCATTGATGCTGCCTGTTGGCCCGCACGCCTTCATGGCCGCCTCGATCTGACTGACCGTAGCGTTGGGGAACCTGTCTTTCATCATGGCAAAGAAGCCAGCAACGTGAGGCGCGGCCATCGAGGTTCCGCTGAGGGTCGCGTAGAACCGGGTCGTGTTGGTTGATGTTCGATAAGATGAGACAATACTTGATCCTGTGGCTATGATATCCACCATAGCTGAATAGTTTGTATAGCTAGCAAAAGTGTCGTTTTTGGTGCTTGCCGCCACAGTGATTGCCTCAGTAATGCAGCTCGGTGCTCCAACCGCATTTGGATAGCCGTTGTTTCCCGCAGCAATAACTGTCGCAATATTGCGATTGCGCAGGCTGATAATGGTCGGCCGTAACGGATCCGAGTTGCAGGAGGTCGTATACCGGCCACCGCCAAGGCTCATATTGACCGAAGCCACGCGTCTGCCAGCTATGCTAAGGGCAAGTACTCGCTGCAGGCCCTTGATCTGGTCAGAGCTGTACGTCAGAACGCAGGGTCTGCTGCCCGGGTAGCCGATTTGCCCGCAGTAATTCCCGGAGAAGCGCGAGAAAACGTTTACGGCGATCAGCGGCGATTCATATGCCATGCCCCGGAGGGGTTCGCCCGCCGACAGGCTCGTGTTCCGCCCAACGGCTATGCCGGCAACATGGGTGCCATGTCCGCATCCAGTGATCTGGTTGCTGTTGCAATCTCGGGCAGACCCTGCCGAGGTTGATTGGGTCACGCCACCAGGACATAGTGATGAAACCGTCACGTTTTGTCCGCCCGACGAAAAGCTCGTGTTTGTGCTATAACACGCTTCAGTCGAGCCGGCTCGAGCTAAAAATTCATGGCCCAGGTTAGAACCAGTATCAAGGACGGCAACTGACCATCCGAAACCAGTCCCACTCCGATACCAGGCGTAGGGAGCCCTCATGAGGACAGTGCTATTTCTGAGGTTTGGACGGCGTATTTCATCCACATGTACCCGCTCGACGAGCGGATTGTTTTTTAGGGCAGCCAATTCAGCGGTCGTCACCGTTATTGCGATTTGGGGGGTCAACGGCATGGCCGAGACGTCAGGATCAGACATCGAACGGCCGATTGACGACAAGAAGCCGGCATGGGCGGCGTTCAGCTGGGCGGATCGCGACGCCAGCTCACCAAACCCGCGTGCCTCAATTGGCGAGGGACCGTGGCCTTTGTAGTCAACGATGACCCGAATTTTGCCTCCAGCCGCAAGGGCTTCGCTGATCAAATCCGTGCCGCTCAATGGCGCCGCTTCGGGGCGCAGTTGCGCTTGGGCAACATTTGAAACCGCGGTGCCCGCCACAAGAGCTGTAGCCAGGAAAAACAAGGGGGCGCGACGCCCCAAGCCACGATCGTTTTGCGACATCAAAGTAACCTCCCCAAAAAACCTATCGCTTACCCTAACGGAAGTAGAAGCAGAGGTCAATTCGAGTCATGCTATCCGTAAAACTACGCTGTCACGAAATGCGTGTTTCGGGTGTATTAACTTTGGCATTAACTATGATGTTTACAAATCAATATTTCGTTCAACGCGCTCTAGAATGCCTGTTTCGTCGTCACAGTAAAGACATACATTCAGTAATATTTTGTATAATGCCAATAAAAATTCGTTTTCAGAGCGATAAATTCAATTTTTCACAAAGTTATCGATGGTGTTGATTGAAAAATTTTTAAACACCAGGAAGTTTGATCTTTTGACAGATATTCAATTGGATTATAAAAATTAATCGCGTTCTGGTTTCGTGTCGTTATGCTTTGCTTGTAAATGTTAGCTCCAGTTTTTGGGTGGCGATTACAGAGTCGCGCCGGTGTGGGAAGGAGCAGGTTGGACGGCACCTGCTGGTCCGTTTGAGCTCAAAACAAGAGCCTTCGGAAGCCGAAGTGAAAATGACACCGAGGGTATCCCCCTATCGCTTTTGCCCTCTCGCTGGTATCCCACGCGCCATGATCGACCTTGACCCTTCCGCTCCGGCTGCCGACACCCTCGCCGTTTTGGCGCGACTTATCTCGTTTGATACGACGAGCCGCCATTCGAACGTCCCGTTGATCGCCGACGTGGCGGCCCGCTTGGCCGGGCTGGGCGTAGTGAGCCGCTTGGTGTATTCCTCACCCGACAAGGTCAATCTGATCGCCACGATCGGCCCTGAGGGTGACAATGGCGTGATCCTGTCAGGCCACACCGACGTCGTCCCGGTGGATGGTCAGGCCTGGACTCGTCCCCCTTTTGACCTCACCCTTGAGGGCGGTCGTGCCTATGGGCGCGGCACCACCGACATGAAAGGGTTCGTCGCCGCCGTCTTGGCCAAGGTGCCCCAGATGCGGGCCGCGCCGCTCAAGCGGCCGATCCACATTGTCTTGAGCCATGACGAGGAGACCGGCTGTTGGGGCGTAGTGTCGCTGTTGGAAGCCTTGGCCGGTGAGAACTTTCGTGCCGAGGTCTGCCTTGTTGGCGAGCCGACCTCGATGCAAGTGGTGGTCGCTCACAAGGGCAAGAAGTCGGTGCGCGTCCATGTCTCAGGGCGCGCGTGCCACTCCTCGCTCGCGCCCCAAGGCGTCAACGCGCTGGAATATGCGGCACGCCTCGTCACCTTCATCTCCGATATCGGCCGCCGACTCGCCGCCACCGGCGCGCGCGACCCGCTCTATGACCTGTCCCACTCCACCGCTCATGTGGGCGTGCTGCGGTCGGGGTCGGTGCTCAACATTGTCCCCCACGAAGCGGTCTTCGAGTTTGAATTCCGCACCTTGCCGATTGACGATGTCGAGGCGCTCCACGCCGAAGTAGTTGCCTATGCCCGCGAGGTTTTGGAGCCGGCCATGCGCGCGGTCGATCCCACCGCCGGTATCCGCTTTGAAGTGATGTCGGCGATCCCCGGGCTTGATACCGATCCGGAAGCCCCGGTCGTTCATCTCGCCAAGCGGCTCACCGAGCGCAATGACCATGCCAAGGTCGCCTATGGCACGGAGGCTGGCCAGTTCGCCTCCCGGCTTGGCGCGCCGGCCGTGGTGGTGGGCCCCGGCGCGATCGCCCAGGCGCACACGCCCGATGAATACATCGAAATCTCCGAGCTCATCCGCTGCGAGCGGTTCCTCGATCGGCTGATCGCCTGGTGTTGCGAGACCCGGTCGGCTTAGCCAAGCCGTGACGTTTCCAAGATGTGACGTACGGGCGAGCGCGAGGTGGTCGACTTGGGGAAAAAGCATTGCTAGGCTTTTAGCGAGATTGACCCTCCACCGCCCATGACGGCAGGCGAGACCTTCGAGCAAGGAGTGTTGGCCATGGCCTTGATGTCGCGTCTGCGTCCCATTGTAGTGGGCGCTTGTGCCGCTTTGACCGCGGCTGTTGTCGCCCCGGCCGCGCAAGCGGCGGAGTACTACATTACCAGCCGCGCCTGGGACAAAGTCCAAGGCTGGGAGATCGCCTACAATCAAGACCGCAACGGGTGCTTTGCCTATGCGGAGTATTCGGGCGGCTATTACATCTGGTTCGGCTTTAATGGTGTCGAACGCGATGGCTTCCTGGCGATTTCCAATGAAAAGTGGAAGCACATCACCGCCAATGAGACCTACGATGCCCGCTACGTGTTCGACGGCAGCCGCTCTTGGACCGGCCGCGGCTCGGGCTACGTGCTCAAAAGCAGCGCCGGCG
>CALSBD010000234.1:0-5790 GCA_943373055.1 Rhizobium sp. Q54 | reverse complement strand
CTCGGATACGCTGATGATTGGGCGCACCTTGTGGGAGGAGTTCTTCGCCAATCGCGACTGGCCGGTGGCCTCGGCGGTGGCGATCGTGTTGCTGTTGATCCTCGTGGTGCCCATCGTCATCTTCCAGAACCAGCAAGCCAAGCTGCAGGAGCGCGACCGATGAGACGGCTCTCCCCGTTCAATGTCGTGAGCCTCGTGTTCGGTTTCACGTTCCTCTATCTGCCGATCGTCTTGTTGGTGATCTATTCGTTCAACGCCGGGCGCAATGTGGCGGTGTGGGCGGGTTGGTCGACGCGGTGGTACTATGAGGTGTTCCAGAACGAGCAGCTCCTCGACGCCGCTTGGGTGACGTTTCGCGTCGCCTTCATTTCCGCGTCGATTGCCACGGTGCTGGGCACGCTCGCCGCCATCGCGCTGGTGCGCTACGGGCTGTTTCGCGGCCGGCTTTTGTTTTCAGGCATGGTGTTCGCGCCGCTCGTCATGCCGGAGGTGATCACCGGCCTGTCGCTTCTGTTGCTGTTCGTTGCGATCAATTTCGAGCGCGGGTTTTGGACCATCACGCTCGCCCACATCACCTTCACCATGTGCTTCGTCGCCGTCGTGGTGCAATCGCGCCTGGTGTCGTTCGACAAGAGCCTGGAGGAAGCCGCGCAGGATCTGGGTTGCCCGCCGCTCAAGTCGTTCTTCCTCATCACCTTGCCGATCATCGCACCGGCGGTGGTCGCCGGCTGGATGCTGGCCTTCACCTTATCGATCGACGACCTCGTCATCGCCTCGTTCGCCACCGGACCGGGTGCCACCACCTTGCCGATGAAGATCTATTCTGACGTGCGCTTGGGCGTGAAGCCGGAGATCAACGCGGTGTGCACGTTGTTGATCCTGGTGGTATCGATTGCCGTGATCGCCGCCTCGATCGCCTCCAAACGCCAGGAAATGGAACGCCAACGCGCCGAGCGCGCCGCCATCGCCGGAGGCTAACCATGGCCCACATCACCCGCATTGACCCCGGCCCGATCGCCACCCTCGACGAGCCGGTGCCAACCGACCGCCGCATCAAGGGCGCGCCGATGCGCGGCACCCGACCGGCGTATGAGCACGAGGGCTATGGCTTCTACACCGGCACCTGGGAGTCCGAGCCCGGTGCTTGGCGCATGGTGTGTCCAGAGGCGGAGCTGTGCACCTTGCTCACCGGCCGCATCCGCCTGACCGCGGCTGACGGCACGGCGGAAGAGTTCGGCCCTGGCGACAGCTTCGTCATTCCCTCGGGGTTCGAAGGCACGTGGGAAACCCTCGAACACTGCCGCAAAATCTACGCCATCTGCCTGCCGCCCGGTGCGTGAGACGCAAGACGGCTTGCCGCTTACCTTCGTTACGTAACGGATTGGGCCACGTTAGGTCTATCATTTTGCCGCACCGTCGCCCCCCGCTTCCTCAAAGAGAAAAGGGGCGTTTGACGAAAGGAAATGCGGTGGACCAATTGGGCCAAAAGCCCAATCCCGTCTTAGTCGCCCAGGCCGTCAAAGAACCCCTTCACCTTGGCGAAAAAGCCGTGGGATTCGGGGTTGGTGTCACCCGATTCAGTCTTGGCGAATTCTTCCAGGAGCTCGCGTTGCTTGCGTGACAGGCTGCGGGGGGTTTCGACAAACACCTTCACATACATGTCGCCCGTCTGGTTCGACCGCAGCACCGGCATGCCCTTGCCCTTGAGGCGGAAATCCTTGTTGGTCTGGGTGCCCTCGGGCACCTTGATCTTCATCTTTTGACCGTCGACCGTGGGCACCTCGAATGAGCCGCCCAGCGCCGCCGTGGTCATGGCGATCGGTACGCGGCAAAAGATGTCCGCACCATCGCGCTGAAAAAACGGGTGCGGCTTGATGCCGACGAAGATGTAAAGATCGCCCGGCGGTCCCCCGCGCAGGCCCGCTTCGCCTTCGCCGGCCAGCCGTATCCGCGTGCCGTCCTCAATGCCGGTGGGGATGTTGACGGTGAGCGTCTTGTCCTTCGTCTTGCGGCCGGTGCCGCCACAGGCGGTGCACGGCTCGGGGATCACCTGGCCGCGGCCCTGGCAGGTCGGGCAGGCGCGCTCAATGGTGAAGAAGCCCTGCTGCGCCCGCACGCGGCCATGGCCGCCGCACGTTGAGCACGTCTTGGGGCTGGTGCCCGGCTTGGCGCCCGAGCCTGAGCACACCTCGCAGGTGATCGAGGTCGGCACGCGCACCTCGACCGTCTTGCCGTGATAGGCGTCTTCCAGCTCGATCTCGAGATTATACCGCAGGTCCGCCCCGCGCTCGCGTCCGGTGCCCTGGCCACCACCGCCGCGTCGCCGGCCGCCACCGAGGAACTCGTCAAAGATCGAATCAAACATGTCCGACATCGACTGGCCAAAGTCGCCATTAAAGCCGGGGCCGCCCGGGCCGCCGTTTTCGAACGCCGCATGGCCGAACCGATCATAGGCCGCCCGCTTTTGCGGGTCCTTGAGCGTATCGTACGCCTCGTTCAGCTCCTTGAAGCGGTTCTCGGCCTCCTTATCGCCCGGGTTCTTGTCCGGATGCAGCTTCATGGCAAGCTTGCGATAGGCCGATTTCAGGGTGGCGTCGTCGGCGGTTTTCTCCACGCCGAGCACTTCGTAGTAGTCACGCTTGGCCATCTAGTTGCCCCCTCGGGCTCGCGCGCCGACATGCAACGACCGGCAGCCGTGGCCGCCGGTCGAACCACCTAATGAGGATGACCAACTCACGCCGACTTCTTCTTGTCGTCGTCGACTTCCTCGAAGTCCGCGTCCATCACGTCGTCGGCCTTGGCACCACCGGTGTCGCCGCCGGCCTGCTGGTCCTTGTACATCGCCTCGCCAAGCTTCATGGCCGCCTGCGCCAGGGCGTCGGTCTTGGCCTTGATGGTCTCGACCGACTCACCGGCCGCCGCCGTCTTGAGGTCGGCGATCGCCGCTTCAATGACGCCGCGATCAGACGCGGAGACCTTGTCGCCATAGTCCTTCACCGATTTCTCGGCGGAGTGAATCATGGCTTCGGCATGGTTCTTGGCTTCCACGAGCTCGCGCCGCTTCTTGTCTTCCGCGGCGTTAATCTCGGCTTCCTTGACCATCTTCTCGATGTCGGCGTCCGACAGACCACCGGAGGCCTGGATGCGGATCTGCTGCTCCTTGCCGGTGCCCTTGTCCTTAGCCGACACCTGGACAATGCCGTTGGCGTCGATGTCGAACGTGACCTCGATCTGCGGCATGCCGCGTGGCGCCGGCGGCAGGCCCATCAGGTCGAACTGGCCCAAGAGCTTGTTGTCCGCCGCCATCTCGCGCTCACCCTGGAACACGCGGATGGTCACCGCCTGCTGATTATCCTCGGCCGTGGAGAACACCTGGCTCTTCTTGGTCGGGATCGTGGTGTTGCGGTCAATGAGGCGGGTGAACACGCCGCCCAGCGTCTCGATGCCCAGCGACAGCGGCGTGACGTCGAGGAGGAGCACGTCCTTCACGTCGCCCTGCAACACGCCGGCCTGGATCGCCGCACCGACGGCCACCACTTCATCCGGGTTAACGCCCTTGTGCGGCTCGCGGCCGAAGAAGGTCTTCACGATCTCCTGGATCTTCGGCATGCGGGTCATGCCGCCGACGAGCACCACTTCGTCGATCTGACCTGCGGTCAGGCCGGCGTCCTTGAGGGCCGCCTTGCACGGGCCGATCGTCTTTTGCACCAGATCATCGACCAGCGCCTCAAACTTGGCGCGCGTCAGCTTCATCGCCAGGTGCTTGGGGCCCGAGGCGTCGGCGGTGATGAACGGCAGGTTGATCTCGGTCTGGGTGGCCGAGGACAGCTCGATCTTGGCCTTTTCAGCCGCTTCCTTCAGGCGCTGCAGGGCGAGCTTGTCCTTCTTGAGGTCAATGCCCTGCTCTTTCTTGAACTCGTCGGCCAGATACTCGACAAGACGCATGTCGAAGTCTTCGCCACCGAGGAACGTGTCGCCGTTCGTGGACTTCACCTCGAACACGCCATCGCCGATTTCCAGGATCGACACGTCGAACGTGCCGCCGCCCAGGTCATAAACCGCGATGGTGCCCGAGGTCTTCTTGTCGAGGCCATAGGCCAGCGCAGCCGCCGTCGGCTCGTTGATGATGCGCAGCACCTCAAGACCGGCGATCTTGCCGGCATCCTTGGTGGCTTGGCGCTGGGCGTCGTTGAAGTAAGCCGGAACCGTGATGACCGCCTGGGTGACCGTCTGGCCCAAATAGGCCTCCGCGGTCTCCTTCATCTTGGTCAAGGTCCTCGCCGAGATCTGCGACGGGGAATAGGACTTGCCGTCCGACTCGACCCACGCGTCGCCATTGCCGCCCTTCACGATCTTGTAGGGTACAAGCTTCTTGTCCTTCTCAACCATGGGGTCTTCATAGCGCCGACCGATCAAACGCTTGACCGCGAAGACCGTGCGCTCCGGATTGGTGACCGCCTGGCGCTTGGCCGGTTGGCCGACGAGGCGCTCGCCATCGTCGGTGAACGCGACGATCGACGGTGTCGTGCGCGCGCCCTCGGCGTTCTCGATCACCTTGGCGTTCTTGCCGTCCATGACCGCGACGCACGAATTGGTGGTGCCGAGGTCGATACCAATGACCTTACCCATCTCATGTCTCCTTTCGGCAGACCTCCAGGACCCATGTCGGCGTCCATCAGGCGCGAGTGCGCGGAAGTCCCCAGTGGCGATACGCCGGCAAAGCGGCTGGCTGTTGAAGGATCAAGGGACCGAGCGGATCGGTCCTTGCTTGAAGCGTCATATAAGGGGGGCGATTTGGGGTCACAAGAGTGCGAGGCGGGGGAAATGTGGACTTGATCGAGATGGCGGTCGGTCTCGTGTCGTTTTACCCCGCATCAGGGAATGCTTTCGCCCGCGCGCGCGCCTTGCTATGACGCGCTCGAAGCGGGCGAAGGAGCGGGCAATGTCGGATATGCGGTTGGTGGTCGTGGGAGCCGGCGGGCGCATGGGCCTCACCTTGGTGCGCGCGATCGCGCAGACCCCCGGTCTCGTGCTGGCTGGCGCGGTTGATCGGCCCGGCGCGCCGATTCTGGGCCAAGACCCCGGTCCGCTGGCCGGCATTGGCCCCACCGGCGTTACGGTGAGCGACGACCCCTTGCCGCTGTTCGCCAAGGCCGATGGGGTGATCGACTTCACGATCCCCGCCGCCACTGTCGCCTTCGCCGAGCTGACCGCGCAGGCGCGCATCGTCCACATCATCGGCACCACCGGGTTTGATGAGGCCGAGGAGGCCAAGATTATTGCGGCGGCCCGTCATGCCACCATCGTCAAGTCGGGCAATATGAGCCTGGGCGTCAATATGCTCGCCGCCCTCGTCAAGCGCGCGGCCGCCGCTCTCGATGAAAGCTTTGATATCGAGGTGGTCGAGATGCATCACCGCATGAAGATCGACGCGCCCTCCGGCACCGCGCTCTTGTTGGGCCACGCGGCCGCCGCGGGGCGTGAGATTGACCTCAAGGACCACGCGATCCGCGGTCGCGACGGCATCACCGGCCAGCGTCCGGTCGGGCCGATCGGCTTTGCCTCGTTGCGCGGCGGCTCGGTGGTGGGCGACCACACGGTGGTGTTCGCCGGACCCAACGAGCGGCTGGAGCTGCGCCACGTGGCCGAGGACCGCGGCCTGTTCGCCCGCGGCGCGCTCAAGGCGGCATTGTGGGCCCGTGGGCGCAAACCCGGACTTTATTCGATGCAGGATGTGCTAGGTCTCGCCTGACCCACACGCAAACCACGAGGACACTGCCATGCAAATTG
>CALSBD010000233.1:0-5793 GCA_943373055.1 Rhizobium sp. Q54 | reverse complement strand
AGCTCCACGCGGCGCGGCGTCGCCTCAGCGCCGCTGGCCTTGTCGCGCAAGAGATCGAGCGCCACAGAGCCGATCTCGCGCATGGGCATCACCACGGTGGTGAGCGGCGGATTGGCGAACGCGCCTTGCGGCAAGCCGTCCATGCCGATGATCGACACCTCTTCGGGCACCCCGATGCCGCGTCCCGTCAGCGCCATGGCCGCACCAATGGCCAGGCTGTCGCCCGCCGCCAGAATCGCCGTGAAGTCGCGCCCGCGCCAATCGAGCCGACGCTCGATCGCCGCTTGAGCAAGCTCGGGCAGCCAGTCATCCACCTCCACCACAAGATCATTGAGGCGCGCGTGCTCAAGCGCGGGCATGCGATCGCGCCAGCCCTCGAAGCGCCGCTCAATGGTGCGCCGGCCGCGCCGCATGATGAATAGGATCCGCTCATGGCCGAGCGCGCGCAAATGATCGGTCGCCAGCGCCGCTGCCGCACGATTGCACGGCGCAACACTGGAAAGCCGCATGGAGGGATCGTCACCATTCACCAACACAATGGGCTTCGGGTGGCCGCGGGTGGGCGCCAACATCGCCTCGTCATCCAGCGTGAGAAACAAGAGCCCCGCCACCTCGTCCGCCGCGCGGGCCTCGTCGAGAAGCGCGCGCCCTTGCGCCGCATCAGCGATCGAGCGGGTGGCAATGTCCATGCCCAAGACCCGCGCGCGCTCGGCGATGCCTTCGAGCACATGAAGGGTGAATTGGCTGCGCGTGTAGTCGACCATCGCCGCACTCGACGCCGCCACGATCGCCTTGCGGCCTGCCACCGGCGAGGGCAGCGCGTAGCTGAAGCGCAAGGCCGCCTCGCGGATCTGCGCCTTCAAGTCCGGTCGCACACCCGGCTGATCGCCCAGCGCCCGCGACACCGTGGCGATCGACACGTCGAACTCGCGGGCCAAATCCTCCAGCCGCACGCGCTGCGATCGACGAACCGGACGTTTGGGTAGCGGCATGAGCGCGAACCGAACCGGAGGGGCGAAAGTGATCAACCGCCACCACGATGCAAAAAATTTTCATATTGTGCAAACGGCTTTCTCATGGTCCCCTTTGACGAGATGACGCCGGTCAACGGCGCGCGCGTTTTGGGGGGATGCCACGTGCCTGTGAGTGAGATCAGGGCCAAGACCGAGCAATTGGTCGCCGGGCTCGTGGGCCTGCGCCACGACGGGCGCTTTCATGAGCCGAACCTTGATGGCACGGCGGGCGACTACATCTCCTTTGACAACTGGGAATGGCCGCAAGGAGTCGGCCTCTATGGCTTAGTGCGCCTGTGGCAATCGACCCGGCGCCCCGCCCTGCGCGCAACGCTGGAGGCATGGTATGATCGCCGCATCGCCGCTGGCTTGCCCGCGCTCAACGTAAACACCACCGCGCCCATGTTGGCGCTGTCGGTTTTGTGGCGCGAGACCGGCGAGGCCCGCTATGCCCCGATCTTGGAAGAGTGGGCACGCCGCTGCGTCGCGGAGCTGCCGCGCACCGAAGAGATGGGCTTCCAGCACGACGTGTCCGACAAGATCAATACCGGCGAACTGTGGGACGACACCTTGTTCATGGTCGCCCTGTTCCTCGCCTCCTATGGCGAAGCGTCCGGCAAGGCGGTCTATCGGGATGAGGCGATCCGCCAGTTTCTGGTCCACGCCCGCTATTTGAGTGACCCGGCCACGGGGCTGTGGTTCCATGGCTGGACCTTTGAGGGCCGCCACCATTTCGCCCGCGCCCGGTGGGCCCGCGGCAATGCCTGGATCACGGCCGGCGTCCTCGATTTGTTCGAGCTCGCCACCTTGCCCGCTCCGGTGAAGGCGTTCCTCACCGGCGTGCTGACCAGCCAGGTCAACGCGCTCCTGCATTACCAGCGGCCCTCGGGCGCCTGGACCACCTTGATCGACGATCCGACCTCCTACGAGGAGATGTCGGCGACCGCCGGCTTTGCCTATGCGCTCCTGCGCGGCGCGCGGCTTGGCATCGGCGACGCGCGCTGGCAATCCGCCGGCGAACGCGCCGTGGCAGCGGTGCTGCGCCACATCGACCCCTCGGGCACGCTCACCCAGGTCTCCTATGGCACCCGCATGGGCCATGACCTGCAGTTTTACCGCGACATCCCCCTGCAGCCGACCGGCTATGGCCAAGCCTTGGCAATCCTGTGCCTGGCCGAAGCCTCTCAGCACACCTGGGATGACGCGTCCGACACAAAGGAAACCGCCGCATGACGATGCGCGTGCGCTATGGCGCCGGCCCCGCCGATATCGACCCGATGAACACCGAGCGCCTGCGCGCGACCTTCTTGGTCGAAGGCGCATTCCGCTCCGGCGCGATTGATTTCACGTACACCCACATCGACCGCATGATCGTGGGTGGCGCCGTGCCCACAACCGAGCCGCTCTCCTTCGGCGATGGCGCCGAGGTCGGCACGCCGTTGTTTTTTGACGCGCGCGAAATGGGCGTGGCGAACCTGGGTGGCGCGGGCGCGATCATTGTCGACGGCACGCGCTATGAAATGGCCAATCGCGATGTGCTCTACATCGGGCGCGGCACCAAGTCGGTCACACTGACGAGCGACGACCCGGCGCACCCGGCGTGGTTCTACATGAACTCCGTCCCGGCCGGTCAGGACATCCCAACCCGTCGCATCGCCAAGGCGCAATCGAAGGTCTTGAAGCTCGGCAGCCCTGCCAAGGCGAATGTCCGGTCGCTTGCCATGTATATCCACCCCGAGGTGTCGCCGTCGTGCCTACTTTTGATGGGCATCACCGATCTGGAGACCGGCAGCGTGTGGAACACCATGCCGCCGCACCTCCATGAGCGGCGCATGGAGGCCTACTGCTATTTCGACCTGTCGGCCGACGATCGCGTCATTCATCTGATGGGCCGGCCCGACAACACCCGGCATTTGATCATCGCCAACGGCGATATTGTCCTGTCGCCCGCTTGGTCGATCCACATGGGCGCGGGCACCGGCCCTTATGCGTTCGTGTGGGGCATGACCGGCGAAAACCAAGCCTACACCGACGTCGACCCCGTCAAGGTCGCGGATCTGATCTGAGGAGCAAGGTCCGATGACCGCCAAACTCACCCGCCCCGTGGCCCCTGGGACCCCTATCACCTTGTGGACCCTGTCGACCACCCACGAGAGCCGCTACGACGTGGCCGACCAGCCCATGTCGGGCGAGATGGACCCGTTCTTCTTCGTTACCAAGCACAAGAACTTCATTCCGCACGAGTATCCCTGCCGCACCCAATTCGCCGGCGAGCGGCGTGGCCGGCGGCCGGTCGTGGCGGGCAGCCCTGCAACTGAGCGCGTGTGGTTGCCGTTCGGATCGCCGCGGGTCGATTTGTCGGGTTTCTGGTTCCGCCCGACCGTGATCGCAACCCATGCCGTCACCACGCTGAATGCGCAGGTGGCCGGCCACGCCCGCGTGCGGCTCGCCACCTGCGGCGGGGCCATCGTGTGGGTCAATGGCATCGACGCCGGCTTCATGGCGCCCTACGGCCGCAATCTGGAAACCGACAAGGTCTTCGATCTCGAGCTGCGCGCGGGTGCCAACGAAATCCGCATCTTCTTCGATGACTTGGCCGAGCGCGACGCGCGCTACTATTTCCAGCTCGACTATCTGGACGGCCCTGCCGTCACGGTCAGCATCCCCGGTGGCCACCACGAGGGGGTTGCGGACGCCATCGAGACGCTCTTGTCCACCATGCATTTCGAACAGGCGGCCTATCGCTCCGGTCCGGTGGCGTTCCACTTGCCCCACCCGCTCCCCTTTGCCGCTGATGCGCACATCGCCATTGAGGGCGACTTCATGTCGACCGAGCGGTTTGATCTGACCGCGTCGCTGGCGGCCGGGGCCGATCGCTTGGTGGTCGGCGATGTGGCGGATTTGCCAAGTGATTTCCGTCACTTCAAGGTGACGCTGACGACGGACGGCTTTTCCGCCGCGCGCGTGTTCGGCGTGGAGATCTCGCAAGCCGATCGCCAAGGCGCCGCCCCCGCTGACCTCGCCGCGCGCATCACCGAAGCGCTCGATTGGGTAAGCGAGCATGCCGAGCCCGACACCGTGACGGCCATCGCGCGGCTAGCAACCGGGCGCGGCGGCGCGCGCACCGACGCGATGATCGAGGCCATGCTGCCGGCGATCGAGGATTGCCACGACTGCGCGGACTTCATTCTCGTCCCGCTGCTGTGGAGCCGCACGCGTCAAGCCGACGCCATCGCGCCCGCCCTGTTGGCCCGCATCGACGCCGCCATTCTTGGCTATCGCTACTGGATGGACGAGCCGGGCAACGATGTTCAGTGGTACTTCTCGGAGAACCACGCCCTCCTATTCCACACCGCCGCTTATCTGGCCGGCCACCTCTTCCCCGAGGCCCGCTTCGTGCGGTCCGGTCGGCTTGGCCATGAACAGTCCGAAGTGGGCGCCGGGCGTGTGCGGGCGTGGCTTGATCACTTCGAGGCATGGGAGATGGCTGAGTTCAACTCCGCCCCTTACTTCCCCATCGACCTCAAGGGCCTGAGCGCGCTGTACGCCCTATCGCCTGACGCCGACATCCGCGCGCGCGCCGGGGCCGCGATCATCCGCCTCTTGCGCGTCGTGGCCGCCTCCGCCCATCAAGGCGTGCTGACCGGCGCCCAAGGACGGTCCTATGAACACACGCTGCGCGCCGGCCGCACGCTGGAGCTCTCAGCCTTGGGGCGGCTTGCCTGGGGTCAAGGCCATTTCGGTCGCCGCTATCATGCCTTGCCGCAGATCGCCCTGTGCGTGCGCGACCATGGCCTCATGATCCCCGAAGATCTCGCGTCCGAAGCCTGCCTCGCGGCGGGCACGGCACGCGAGTGGACATTCGCCCAAGGGCAGGACCGTTTCGCCAAGCTCTATCACCACAAGACCCGCGACCATGCCATGGGCTCGGCGGCGGGCTATCGTTGGCACCAGTGGGGCTATCAGGAGACCGTTATCCACGCCCGCTTCGGCGACAATGCCGACGCGCAAGTGTGGATCAACCATCCCGGCGAACTGATCCATTCGGGCTATGCGCGCCCGTCCTATTGGGGCGGCTCGGCCACTTTGCCGCGCGTGCATCAATACCGCGATTTGGCAATCGTCGACTTCCGCGGCCATGCCGGCCAGCCGGACCTCACCCACGCCTGGTTTCCTACCACCGCGTTTGACGCCTTCACCATCGACGAGCGCGTCGCCGCGGCCATGAACGGCGCGGGCTATGTGCTCCTCAAGGGCTCGTCACCGCTGCATTGGGTGCGCCTGGGGCCGACCGCGAACCATGAGCTGCGCATGGTTGGCCACACCGGCCGCTGGATCGTGCGCCTGGGCTCAGCCGGCAAGCACGGCCATTTCGACGCGTTTAGCCGCCGGTTTGCCGCCATCGAGATGATGGATGAGGCCGACGGCACGATTATCCTTGACGACCCCGACTATGGACGCGTTCGATGCCGTCCGGACGGGTCGACACAGGCGGAAGGTCGCGTGATCGATCCGGCGACCTTCACGGTCGAGGGCGCGCTGTCACGCTTGCCCGATGGCCTTTTGACACCCACGCGACCGGTCGCCATGCCGGTTGCGTAACACCACCCGTTTCGTGCCAGTCTCGGCCGGCCGAACCGACAAGAAACGGCGATAAGCCGACACTTTGAAACCAACCCATAGGGATGAAACCCACAAGGGAGGATGACCATGAAGTTGAAATCAATCCTGGCGGCGGTCGCCTTGACGCTGACCTCCACCACGGCCACGCTCGCCGGTG
>CALSBD010000232.1:0-5803 GCA_943373055.1 Rhizobium sp. Q54 | reverse complement strand
GAAATCACCGTGTGGTGCTCCAATGATTATCTCGGCCAGGGCCAAAACCCGGTGGTGGTCGATGCCCTGATCGACGCGGCCCGCCGCATGGGCGCGGGGGCGGGCGGCACGCGCAACATCTCCGGCACCAATCGACCCCTTGTCGAGCTGGAGGCCGAACTGGCCGATTTGCATGGCAAGGAGGCCGCGCTCACCTTCACGTCCGGTTTCGTGTCCAATGAAGCGGGCATTTCCACCATCGCACGGCTCATCCCTGAGTGCCTGATCCTCTCCGACGAACTCAATCATGCCTCCATGATCGAAGGCGTGCGCCGCTCGGGCCAAGAAAAGAAGATTTGGCGCCACAACGACCTGGATCATCTCGACCAGCTGCTGCGCGCTGCCGGCCGTGAGCGCGGCAAGCTCATCGTGTTCGAGAGCGTCTATTCCATGGACGGCGACATCGCGCCCATTGAGCGCATTTGCGATCTGGCGGAGCGCCATGGCGCCATGACCTATATCGACGAGGTGCACGCGGTGGGCATGTATGGCCCGCGCGGCGGCGGCATCGCTGATCGCGACGGCCAGATGCAGCGGCTTGATGTGATCGAGGGCACGCTGGCCAAGGCGTTCGGCACTTTGGGCGGCTATATCACCGGTGACAAGCCGGTCGTCGATGCCGTGCGCTCCTTTGCCCCGGGCTTCATCTTCACCACCGCCTTGCCGCCCGCCATCGCCGCGGCAGCCACCGCCTCGATCCGTCATTTGAAGGAAAGCCAGGTGGAGCGCGAGCACCACCAGCGCCAGGCCCGCCGCACCGCCGATGTGCTCACCCGCGCGGGCCTGCCCGTGATGGAGACGCCCACCCACATCGTGCCGGTCATGGTGCGCGACGCCGAGCTGTGCAAGCGCGCCTCCGATCTTCTGTTGGAAGAGCACGGCATCTACATCCAGCCCATCAATTATCCCACCGTCCCGCGCGGCACCGAGCGGCTCAGGATCACGCCCACCCCGTTCCACGGCGATGCCGCGATCGACCATTTGCGCGATGCGCTGTTGAAGGTGTGGAACGTCCTCGACCTGCCGCTCACCGGCGCGGTGCCGATGGCCTATCCCAGCGTGCTCCCCCGGCTCGCCGCGACGCGGCATCGGGCGGAGTGATCGTCGCTCGAATTCGTGGTATGAGGTCTTTGTTATAGATTGGGTGATGGGCCTCATGCCGACCGCCGCTAACAAAATTCTATCGACCGTCAACGCGCCCTACGCCAAAAAGCTGTCGGCGCACGACCTCGCGCATGCGATTTCCGCTGATCAACCGGCAAGCCAAGGATTAGGTCAGGCGCTGGCCTTTTTCTCGGAACTACCACCGGACCTGCAGATCGCTTTTGTCGAGGAGATGCACCTCGATCTCGCGAAGGTGACAAAAGCTGCCGCCTACCACTATGCGAAATCAGGCCACACCCGGTTTCCAATCGTAAAGTCTAATGAGCTCTAACTCGAAAATAACACATCGATGAGCGCTATATCGGCATACGTGAAGATGGATACGAAATCACCAGACGCTTACTCTCCTCTGTTTGATGCCCCATCCCCCCTCTCCCTACCCTTTGCCTTCCCCCTCGATCATGATAGGCAGCGCGCCAGACAGATCAGCGGGGCCCATGTCCATGCGCACGGCGAGCATTAGCCGCACCACCAAGGAAACCGATGTGGCCGTCGAGGTGAACCTCGATGGCACGGGCGCCTATGACGTGGCGACCGGCGTTGGCTTCTTCGACCATATGCTCGAGCAGCTCGCGCGCCATTCGGGCATCGACATCAAGGTCCGTGCCAAGGGTGACCTGCATATCGACGACCACCACACGGTGGAAGACGTCGGCATCGCGCTCGGCCAGGCCGTGCGCAAGGCGCTGGGCGACATGAAGGGCATCCACCGCTACGCCGACGCGTATTTGCCCATGGACGAGGCGCTCACCCGTGCCGCGCTCGACGTGTCGGGCCGGCCGTTCCTGGTCTTCAAGGTGGTGTTTCCCAGACCTAAGATTGGCACGTTCGATACCGAGCTGGTCGAGGAGTGGTTCCGCGCGTTCGCCATGAACGCGGGCGTCACGCTGCACGTCGAAACGCTGTATGGCAGCAATGCGCACCACATCTCGGAGAGCTGCTTCAAGGCGCTCGCCCGCGTTCTCAAGGCGGCCGTGGCGATCGATCCGCGCCGCGGCGGCGAGATCCCGTCCACCAAGGGCCAATTGGGAGGCTGACCATGGCCACGTGGCTTGCCTATCAGCCCCCCAGTGCCACCGCAGATGCGGCGGCCCGGGACACGGTGTTCATCAAGGATGGTGTGAGCCTGGGCGCGCTGGCCATCCCGGCTATCTGGCTCCTGTTTCGTCGCATGTGGCTCGTTTTCCTAGCATGGCTCGCGGTGTCGATCGCCATCGCGCTCCTCGTGCCCTCCTTGGGGCCGGCGGTCGCGTTCGTGTCGATCGCGTTCACCTTCGGCTTCGCGCTGGAGGCCAACACGTTGCGCGGCTGGACACTGGAGCGAAAGGGCTATCAGCTCGTCGGCATCATTGATGCGGAAACCCGCGAGGACGCCGAGCTGCGCCACTTCACGCAGGCGACCATCACGCCGACGCGTCTGCCCCCGCCGACCTCGTATGCGGATCGTCGCCCGGTGACCGCCGTGACCGATCCGTCCGCCGTGATTGGCCTGTTTCCGACCGCGGGAGGCCGGTCATGACCATCGCGCTTGTCGACTATGGCGCCGGCAATGTGCGCTCGGCGCAAAAGGGCTTCGAGCGCGTGGTCGCCGAGGCCGGTCGCACCGATCCCGTCATTCTCACCCATGATCCCGACGTGGTCGCCAAGGCCGACCGCGTCGTGCTGCCGGGCGATGGCGCCTTCCCCGATTGTCGGCGCGGCATTGCCTCGATCAACGGCATGGACGAGGCGTTGGCCGGCTTTGTGAAGTCCGGCAAGCCGTTTTTGGGCATTTGCGTGGGCATGCAGCTTCTGGCGTCCAACGGCCTGGAGCACGAGGGCGCCGACGGCTTTGATTGGATCCCCGGCACCGTGCGCGCGCTCGATCCCGAGCGCACCGACGCTGAGGGCTTCCGTCTCAAGGTGCCGCATATGGGCTGGAATACGCTTGATCTCGTCAATGATCACCCCGTGCTGGCCGGCATCCGGTTAGGCGAGGGGGGGCTGCACGCCTACTTCCTGCACTCCTTCGTGTTTGACGTCGCTGACCGCCGCGACCTCGTCGCCACCACGTCTTATGGCGAACCGCTGACGGCCATCGTCGCGCGCGACAATGTGGTGGGCGCGCAGTTTCACCCGGAGAAGAGCCAGGTGTTGGGCCTCGCCCTCCTCAAGAACTTCGTCACCTGGACGCCGTGAACCCCATGATCTTGTTCCCCGCCATCGATCTCAAGGACGGTCAGTGCGTGCGCCTCAAGCTGGGCGATATGGACGCGGCCACGGTCTACAATACCGATCCGGCCGCTCAGGCGCGCGCGTTCGAGGCGATGGGGTTTGCGCATCTGCACGTGGTGGACCTCAATGGCGCGTTCGCGGGCGAAAGCCGCAATGGCGCGGCTGTCGAGGCGATCTTGGGCGCAGTGTCGATGCCCGTGCAGCTTGGCGGCGGCATTCGCGATCGCGCGGCGATTGACGGCTGGCTGGACAAGGGCGTGCGCCGGGTGATCCTGGGCACCGTCGCCGTGCGTGACCCCGAGCTTGTGAAGTCCGCCTGCCGGGCGCACCCCGGCCGCATCGTGGTCGGCATCGACGCGCGCGGCGGTCATGTCGCGGTGGAGGGGTGGGCGGAAAGCTCCACGCTGTCGGCGATCGATCTGGCACGCAAGTTCGAGGATGCCGGGGTGGCGGCGATCGTCTACACCGACATTGACCGCGACGGCATCCTCAAGGGGCTCAATATCGAGGCCACGCTGGCGCTTGCCGATGCAGTCTCGATCCCCGTCATCGCCTCGGGTGGTCTGGCGTCCATCGATGACATCCGCCGTTTGACGATGCCCGACTGCGCCAAGCTTGAAGGCGCGATTTCCGGCCGGGCGCTCTACGATGGTCGGCTTGATCCCGCCGAGGCGCTGGCCCTTTTGAAAGCCGCCGCCTGAACCAAGCACGCGACCGTGCCCCGCGTTGGGCGCGCGTGACACGCCCTCTCCCCCGGCTATGATGAGTACACCTCGCCGGGAGAGTTCCATGGATTTGAAGAAGCTTGAAGACCTGCGCCGCCGCTATGCCGATCAATCGGGTGGCGACATGTATGACCCCCATTTCGCCGCCGTGGCGCGGGGTGTCTTCAACGGTCAAAAGCGCAAATGGCCGTTCGCCGGCGTGCCCACCTTGATCACCGCGCCCTATCGGCCGGAGCTGAACGAGGCGACCGAGTTTGGTGATCTCGATGTCGCGCTCGTGGGCGTGCCCATGGACCTCGGCGTCACCAATCGTAACGGCTCGCGCTTTGGTCCGCGCGCGGTGCGCCATTTTGAGCGCATCGGGCCCTATGAGCACGTCTTGAAGATCGCGCCGCTCACCCAAGCGAAGGTCGCCGACATTGGCGATATCGCGCTCACCTCGCGCTATGACCTCGCGCGCTGCCATGCCGATATCGAGGCCTATTTCTCCCGGTTTGTCGGCACCAAGGTGATCCCGCTCGCGGTCGGTGGCGACCATTCCATCTCGTTGCCGATCCTCAAGGCGCTCGGCCGTCAGCGTCCAGTCGGCATGATCCACATCGACGCCCACTGCGATACGTCTGGCGCCTTCGAGGGCACCAAGTTCCACCATGGCGGCCCGTTCCGCCAAGCGGTGCTGGAGGGCGTGCTTGACCCTGAACGCACCATCCAAATCGGCATTCGCGGCCCATCGGAGTATTTGTGGGAGTTTTCCTACGAAAGCGGCATGCGGGTCATCCACGCCGAGGATATCGACAAGATGGGCATGGACGCCGTCATCGCCGAGATGCGCCGCGTCGTCGGCGACGGTCCGACCTATGTGTCGTTCGATGTCGACGCCATCGACCCCGCCTATGCGCCGGGCACCGGTACACCGGAGGTGGGGGGCCTCACGCCGCGCGAGATGCTCGATTTGATGCGCGGCGCGGCCGGTATCAACATGATCGGTGGCGACGTGGTCGAGGTCGCGCCCCAATACGACGCCACCTCGTCCACCGCCCACATCGGCGCCCAAGCGTTGTTCCAGCTGGCCTGCCTCGCCGCAATCACGAAAGGCGCCACGCCGGGCGGGTAAGCGCTGAAAGCATGATCCGGGGGGAGTGATACCGGCTTCTGGAAAAGCGCGCGCCAATCTAAGGCGATGACATCAAAAAGCGCTCTATCGCGACGGGAGACGACGGGCGGATGCAGGCGGTCAAGGAAGCGCGCAGATTTGCTTGCGTTCAGGGGACCACAATTACAGCCTGAAGCTGATTTTTGGGTTGTCAAAACAGGTTGAGTGTGGTTGTATTTCACCATCAAGGGGGTGCCAGTTTCATTTCATGGCGGTCCCGCGACCTACAAGAGAGCCCCTGCGGGGGCTCTCATTTTATGTGGGATGTGAATGGATCGCTGTGCTGTTTTTGTTGATGCTGGATATTTATTCGCTCAAGGCAGTGCAGCCCTGTATAAACAAAAACAACAGCGGCATGATTTAATCCTGAACCATTCAATTGTTGTCGAACACTTAAAGTCAGAAGTTTCAAGAAAAGCGTCTCAGTGTCAGCTCCTTCGGATTTACTGGTATGATGGCGCGGCTGGAGCGGGCGGGCGTCCTTCGACTGCACAAGCGGCTATCGCCG
>CALSBD010000231.1:0-5814 GCA_943373055.1 Rhizobium sp. Q54 | reverse complement strand
TCGAGGGCTACTCGATTGGTGGGTTGGCGGTCGGTGAGCCGCAAGAGGTGATGCTCAGGATGATTGAGATCACCGCGCCCCATCTGCCAGAGACCAAGGCGCGCTATCTGATGGGCGTGGGCACGCCCGACGATCTCTTAAAGTCAGTTGCGCGCGGTATCGACATGTTCGACTGCGTGATGCCGACCCGGGCGGGGCGCCATGGGCTTGCGTTCACGCGCTTCGGCAAGGTGAACCTCAAAAATGCCCGCCATGCCGATGATCCGCGGCCGCTAGATGAAACGTCGAATTGCCCGGCTGCGCGCGATTATAGTCGCGCCTACCTTCACCATCTCATTCGCGCGGGCGAAGCGCTCGGCGCGATGCTGTTGACGTGGGTGAACTTGCACTACTACCAAGACTTGATGGCCGGCGCGCGGGCCGCCATCGAAGCGGGGCGCTATGCCGACTATCAGGCCGAGACGGCCGAGGGCTGGGCGCGCGGCGATCTGCCGGTGTGGGCTGACTGACGGGTTATCCCGCGCGCACCGCCGCCACGTGATCGGCGAAGCTCGGATCGGCCATCAGCGTCCGGCAGCGCGTGAAGCGGGTGTTGGCATAGGCCCAAAAATCGTCAGCCGGATTGTTGTGGGCATGCTGGATGAGGCCCCACAGGGTCCACAAAAGATCACACATCGCCTTGTAGATCACGACGCGGCCTTGCTCGGCGGGCGTGGGCGCGCGGTCGAAATAGGCGTGCAGCATCTCAGACTCTTGCGCAGGCCCAAACGCGCCTTCAACGCACAGATCGCCCAGGTCCCACAGCGGATCGTTTTGGCCGGAATACTCCCAGTCGACGAGCCACATGCGCTCGCCGGTATCAAGGAAGTTTTCGCATAGCGGGTCGCAATGGCAGGGCGCGAGCGCGATCGGGTGGGCATCAAGGGCAATGCGCACATCCTGCGCGGCGGCGAGCACGTCCGCATAGCCCTCGGGCACGCTCGCGTTGAGCTCCGTGAGTAGTTTCAGATAGCTGTCGATCATGGAAAACAGCTCAAAGCGGAACGTGAATGGCTCTGGCGATTGATGCAGCGCGCGAAATGCGCGTGCCGCACGGGCGGGTGCACCGGGCCGGGTCATGAAGTGATCCGCCGTCATGGTGACCGCATCGACATGGGCGGTGATCAACAGTCCCTGCGAAGGATCCACATAAAGGACTGCTGGCGTGACACCGGCGCGCGCGGCGACGCTGGCATTGTGCGCTTCCACGGCGCGGTCGATGTAGCTCTCGGTGCCTTCGCCCGGCAGCCGCACCACCACGGTGCTCGTCGGGCCGGCCACGCGATAGACCCGGTTTGTCAGCCCGCCGAGCCGGGAAATGGCGGGAGTTGGCCCCAGCGCTAGGCTCGGCACCTGGGCCAAGGCGTCATGAAGGGCGGCGGCGTCGGTCTCAGGCAAGGTCATGGGCGGGATCGTGGCTCGGGCGGCGAAGATGTCTTTGCATAGGGTTCCACAGCTTCGCGTGGCTGGCTATGGTGTTTTTCGATGTTTGCCAGGATGCCCAGCGATGACTGCCTCCACCTCCGCGACTGACCCCCTGAAGGCTGTCTACGCTGCGACCGCATCCCAGGCCGTCGCCGCCGCTTATGACGAGTGGGCGGAGCGGTATGACGCCGACATGGCGAAGGTTGGGTATCGCCATCCCGCAATCGCCACCGCGCTCTTGGCGCGCCATGTGCCCAAGGGGGCCGGACCGCTCTTGGATGCGGGAGCCGGCACCGGGCTGATTGGCGAGTGGCTTGAGATATTGGGCTATCCAGTCGCCGATGCGCTCGACCTGTCGGCTGGCATGCTGGCGGTGGCTAAACGCAAGGGGCTCTATCGAGACCTTGTGCAAGCTGCCCTGGGCACCCCGCTGCCGTTTGAGACGGATCGCTACGCGGCGGTGATTTCCGCTGGCGTTTTCACATCCGGGCATGTGGGGGCGGAGGGGCTCGATGAGCTGTTGCGCATCACCCGGCCCGGTGGCGTCATCGTGCTGACGGTGAAGATGGCGGTGTGGGACGCAGGCTTCGCCAATCGGCTCACCGAGCTGGAGGCAACCCAGTCCATCGCGCTCATTGACGCAACGGATCCTTATGTCTCCATGCCCGGCGAGCCTAATACCTCGCCAAGCCGAGCGATTGTCATTCGGGTGGTGTAGCGACCCGGGCTTACTGACCGCGCTTGGCGGCGGAGGCGAAGCGGGCGGCTTCCTCCGCGGCGCGGAACAAGGCGCGCGATTTTGCCACACACTCATCGAGTTCGGACTGCGGGTTGGAATCAGCCACGATGCCGGCACCGGCTTGGACATACATGGTGCCGTCCTTCACGATCGCTGTGCGCAGCGCGATGCAGGTGTCCATGGCGCCGTCGGCGGAGAAATAGCCCACGCATCCGGCATAAATGCCGCGCTTTTCCCGCTCCAATTCGTCGATGATCTCCATTGCGCGCACCTTGGGTGCGCCGGAAACGGTGCCGGCCGGGAAGCCCGCGGCGAGGGCGGCGAGCGTGTCGTGCTCGGGGGCGAGCTCGCCCACCACGTTCGACACGATGTGCATGACGTGGCTGTAGTATTCCAGGAAGAACTTGTCGGTCACCTTGACGGTGCCGATCTTGGCCACGCGGCCGACGTCGTTGCGGCCCAGATCCAAGAGCATGAGGTGCTCAGCGAGCTCCTTGGGATCGGCGAGCAGGCTCTCGGCGTTCGCCTTATCTTCCGCGGGGGTTTTGCCGCGCGGGCGCGTGCCGGCGATCGGGCGAATGGTGACCTTGCCGTCGCGCACGCGCACGAGGATCTCCGGCGACGAGCCGGCGACGCAGAAGTCACCAAAGTTGAGAAAGTACAGGAACGGCGCCGGATTGACCCGGCGCAGCGCGCGATACAGTGCGAACGGCGGCAAGGCGAACGGGGCCTCGAAGCGCTGCGAGAGCACCACCTGGAAGATGTCGCCGGCGCGGATGTACTCCTTCGCGCGGTCGACCATGACACGATAAACCGACGGCTCGGTGTTTGACGCGACCGGCAACTCCAGTGGCGCGTCAATGGAGATCGCAGCACCCTTATCAAGCGGGCCTTCCAGCGCGTCGACCACCGAGTTGAGCCGCTCGACGGCGCGGGTGTAGGCCGTGGCGGGCGACACACCCGCCTCGGGGCGCACGGGGGTCACGACGGTGATCTCGTCCTTCACCGCATCGAACACGACCATCACACGCGGGCGCACCAGGATGGCGTCGGGCACATCGATTGGGTCGGTGCGCGGCGCGCCAAGACGCTCCATCTGGCGCACCATGTCGTAGCCCAAATAGCCAAAAATGCCCGCCGCCATGGGCGGCAAGTTCGCGGGCATGTCGATGTGGTTTGCCTTGATGAGCGCGCGCAAGGCGTCCAGCGAGCGGCCCTCGACCGGCACGAAGGCGGTGCGATCGATGTGGAAGCGATCATTCACTTCGCCGGCTTCGCCGCGGGCCCGGAACACGAGGTCGGGGTCAATGCCGATCATCGAATAGCGCCCACGCACCGCGCCGCCTTCCACCGATTCCAATAGGATCGTGTGGTCGCCGCGGGCGGTGAGCTTCATGTAGGCGGAGACCGGGGTCTCCAGATCGGCGACCAGCGTCGTCCACATGACCGTCGGCACGCCCCGATCAAGAGCGTCCGCGACGACGGATGGGGCCGGTTCGATGATCATGGAGATGGCTTTCGTGGGCTGGCTTAGTTGGTTGGGGCGCCGATGACGCGGTTCACCACCGTTTGATTGACCTGCACCTCTAGGACCGTGCCCAAATGGGCGAGATACTCTTGCAGCAGGGAATCTTCCAGGTCGTTTGCCAAACCTTCGCTGGCGGTCTTCAGGTCGGGCGCGTCGGCGAAGAACACCGGATCGGTGATCTCGGTGACGACCGCGATCAAACGGCCGCCCAGATCGGTCGGCGCGCTCGCCACGTGGCCGACGGGGCCGCCAAACAAGCCTTGCACGAGCGCCGGGGGCAACGCGCCGCCGCTGGAGCGGGTAACCTTTTCGGCGGTTTTCACCTCCAGGCCTTCGGCCGTGGCGATGTCGGCGAGGCTGGTGCCGGCCGCGAGGCGGTCCGTGATGCTCTTGGCACGCGCGTCGACGGCCTTGGCGGCTTCCTCGGTCTTCCAGGCGGCGATCACACGATCGCGCACTTCGGCCAAGGTGCGGTCAGCCGCGGGCGTCGTGCCAGCTACCTCATACCAGATGAAGCCTTGACCACCGAACGGGATCGGCTCGTTTTCGGTGCCGATTTCAGACTCGAACACCGCCTGCAAGAGCTTGTCGGCCTCCGGCAGATCGGGGATCGGCGCACCGTTGGCATCACGGCCCTCACGGTCGATCGCGGCGATCTCGCTCTTGACGAGCTTGAGCCGGTCTGCCGCCTCGGCCAGCGATGCGCCGCCCGCGCGGGCGTCTTCCATCTCGTTGCGGATCAACTGCAGGCGATCGGTTGCCTGATCGCGGGCGAGCTGCAGGCGGATCTCCGGCTCGACCTCTTGAAGCGTCTTGCCTCCGCCGGGTTCGATCTTGGTAACGCGCAAAATCACGCTGGCGAAGCGGCCTTCGACGACCGGGGAGGGGGTGTTTTCAGCCAAGCCGAACGCCGCCTCGGCGATCGCCGGGTCAATGAGGCCTTCACGCGCCACGAGCCCCAAGTCAACGCTCTCGGCGGTGAGGTTCATGGACGCCATGATCTGCTCGAAGGTCTCGCCGGCCGCCATCCGCGCGGCAGCGGCTTCGGCGGCGGCCTTGTCCGGGAACCGGATCTGCTGCACCTGTCGGCGCTCCGGCGTGGTGTAGCGCGCCTTCTGACGCTCAAAGGTCGCCTTGACGTCGTCGGTGGTGACGGCAGCCGGATCGGCGATGGTATCGACCGTGGCGGTGACCAATGTCACCTTGCGGTATTCGGGCGCGCGGAACGCGGCCTTACGCGCTTCAAAGAACGTGGTGAGCGAGTCCTCGGCCGGCTCAGCTTGCGCGGACGACTCGGGCGGCAGGATCTCGATGTAGGACGCGTTGCGCTCCTGGGCGCGGAACACGTTGACGAGCTCCATATAGGCCTGCGGCGTGCGGATATCACCAAACACACCGTCGACGATTTGCCGACGCAGCGATTCGGCACGCTTTTGGACAACGTACTCGTCTTCGGTCCACCCGTTCTCGCGCAACAAATTGGCGAAATAGGACCGTTCGAAGGTGCCGGCCGGGCCCTGGAACACCGGGTCGGTCTGGATCTGGCGGACCAGTTCGGTGTCGCTGACGCCCAGGCCCATGTTGCGGGCGGTTAGCCCTAGCGCGGTGTCATTGGCCATGCGGCTTAGGATCTGGGTCGGGATGCCGAAGGCGACGGCCTGATCGCGGGAGATCGCTTGGCCGGTGCGGCGCTGGATGCCCTGCATCTCACGCTGATAGATGGTCTCGAAATCCACCGCTTTGATCGGCTCGCCGCCCACGGTTGCCACCGTGTCGTTGCCGAAGCCGCGGAAGACGTCGCCAATGCCCCAAATCGCGAATGAAATAACCAACAGAACCAGGAGGATCTTGGCGACCCATCCTGAAGCGTGGCGGCGCATGGCGTCCAGCATGAAACCCGTACCTGCGTGTTGGAACGTGCGAAGAAAACGGGCGTGCGTGAACACCCCGGCGAAAAGGTGGCGGATCATAAGAACCGCACCACGGAAGGGCAAGGCTCACGGGAATTTTGTTGGCTCGGTTCCGTCGATCCGCTAACTCCAGGCCGCTCGAACCAAAAACCGGGGGAAACCAAGATGACGAC
>CALSBD010000230.1:0-5816 GCA_943373055.1 Rhizobium sp. Q54 | reverse complement strand
CTGGTGAGCCGACGCGTATCAGGCAGCCGGCGGGGTCGGTCAGCGCGAACTCCCATTGGCCCCAAGGCTTCTTCTCCGGCTTGGAGCCGGCGTGAGCGGCGCCCTTGGCGACGAACGCGTCAAACGCCGCGCGCGCATCGGGGACCCGCCAATACATCGAGGTGTTCTCCGGGATATCGGGATCGTCGGTGAGCCAAAGATGCAGCTCCTCCGCGCCAGCAGCCCCCTCGCGCTCAAGGATCACATAGGCATGCTCGGGATAGCGGGCGCTGACGGCAAAGCCGAGCTTTTCATAAAAGCGGATCGACTCGGCGAGATCGAGCGCGGGCAAGGTTGGTACAAGCATAATCACACCGCCTCGAACGGCACGGCGCGCGGTGGCCGCGGCTTCAGCCAGGCCGGGACCGGCAAACCCTTTGATTCGAGGAAGGCGGGGTCATAGAGCTTTGAGCCGTAGCGCGTGCCGACGTCGCACAAGATGGTCACGATGGTGTGGCCCGGGCCCAACTCACGCGCGAGGCGAATGGCGCCGGCGACATTGACGCCCGACGAGCCGCCCAGGCACAGGCCCTCGTGCTCGAGGAGATCAAACACGATCGGGATCGCCTCTTGATCGGGGATTTGATAGGCGAAATCGGGCGTGAAGCCCTCCAGATTGGCGGTGATGCGGCCCTGGCCGATGCCTTCGGTGATGGAGCCGCCCTCCATCTTCAGCTCGCCCGTGGTGTAGTAGCTGTAAAGCGCCGCGCCGACGGGATCGGCGAGGCCGATCTTGATCCGCCCATTGGTGAGCGCCCGCAGGCCCGCGGCGGTGCCCGCCAATGTGCCACCGGTGCCGACCGCGCAGATGAAGCCGTCGATTTCACCTTTCGTATCGTTGAAAATCTCCGGCGCCGTGGTGCGGATATGGCCGTCACGGTTGGCTTGATTATCAAACTGGTTGGCCCACACTGCACCGTGCGGCTCGGTTTCATTGAGCGCGGCGGCGAGCCGGCCCGATACGCGGATATAGTTGTTGGGGTTGCGATAAGGGACGGCGGGCACCTCGATCAACTCCGCCCCGGCCCAGCGCAACGCGTTTTTCTTTTCCTGCGATTGGGTTTCAGGGATGACGATCACCGTCTTGAAGCCGAGCGCATTGCCCACTAACGCAAGGCCGATGCCCGTGTTGCCGGCCGTGCCTTCAACGATGGTGCCGCCCGGGCGCAGCGCGCCGCGCTTGATGGCGTCTTCAATCATGAACAGCGCCGCCCGGTCCTTGACCGACTGACCCGGGTTCATGAACTCCGCCTTCCCCAGGATCTGACACCCGGTCAATTCCGAAGCCCGACGCAATTTTATGAGTGGGGTCTTGCCAATGGCTTCGACGAGCCCATTTCGCATGATTGTATCGGCCTTATGTTGGTCATCGCCGCGTGGCGCTTCGGGCGACGGGGCGAGTTGACGGCGTCAGAACAGAGCCGTTACCGGATGGGAGGGCGCGGCGCTCGCGCTGAAACTAGCGGCGGACTTGCCGCGCTTCAAGCGCGACGCAGATGACCCCGACAGCGTTAGCCTGCGGGTTTTACGCAACACTAAGGGCGGTTACGTATCGTTGAGCAAAACATCACGAACTAGCCTAGAATATCTGATCCGATGGACGGATCGGATCGTAAAGGAACCAAATGACAGCCGATAGTGATCGGGCCGCTTGACACTCAACACCGTTGACGGGTGAGCGGGTCGGATCGTGAGGCTATAGGGGTCTGGCGCCTGCGGGCGAGAGATGCCATTAGCCTCAAATTCGGAGTATTGACCGACGCCGTTTGGTCGAAGGGCTAAACGGCCTGCCAACCTCGGTTGGTGATTGGACAGTGACCGGCTTGGGGGCCGGTGATCCAGGAGACCGTGTACTGCGATGTCGGATCGGGTGATCTGGGGCATCGTGGAGGCGGCCATCAAGGGACGGACGGAACATGCAGCATACCGATTCGCTCAATGCTCTCCTGGCCGGCTATGCGGGCGGCACACTGCCAGCCCCTGTTCATGTGCTGATTGGCTCGCATCTGGAGCTGACCCCACGCAACCGCCGCTTCGTGTCGGACCTTGAGACCGCCGCTGGCACGCTCATTGAGACGCTGTCGCCAGTGCCGCTGTCACGGCGCGACGAGCGGTTGGCCGCTATTTTCGACGAGCCTGTTGAGCCGCGCGCGCACTCGCTCTCATCCGCGGTCAACCACCGCATCGACTTTGCTGAAGCGACGAGCCGGATGCCGGCCGCGCTGCGCCGCTTCGTCGGCCGGGATCTCGCCGACCTGGCGTGGAAGTCGAAGCTTCCGGGCCTGAAGGCGTTTGAGGTCGGCGAATTTGATGGCTGCAAGGCGAGCTTGTTTTGGATTTCTGCCGGCCGCCCCATGCCGTCGCACACCCACCACGGCAGCGAGCTGACCTTGGTGCTGGAAGGCGGCTTCTCCGACCACATGGGTCACTATGTGCGCGGTGACGTCGCTTTGGCGGACGAGGACATCGATCACAAGCCGCGCGCGGACGATGATGGCGATTGCATCTGCTTCGCCGTCACCGACGCGCCGCTGCGGCCGACCGGTCCGATCCTGCGTTTCCTGGCGCCGTTCTTGCGCCGCTGAGCGGCCAAGCGCGCGCCACACGCGACGCTGACACGTCATTCAACGCCCGCCCGTCCTGATCGGATCGGCGGGCGTTTTCGTATGACCACATAGGATCAACTGACAAAGGATTGCATGATGGCCGGCGTTTCGCCTTCTGATGGGTGTTTTTGGGTGACGGGTGCAAGCTCGGGGATTGGGCGATCGCTGGCATTGGATTTGGCGGGGCGCGGGTTCACGGTGGTGGTGACGGCGCGCAAGCTCGCCGAGCTTGAAACGCTGGCCGCGGAAGCGACTGGCCTTAAGGGGCGTATCGTTGCCATGGCCGGCGATGTGACCGACGCGCAGCGCATGGCGGCGATTGTCGAGGCCATTGAGGCGACCGTGGCGCCGATTGCGGGCGCGGTGCTCAACGCGGGCATCTACATCCCCGTCCGCGCCCAGACCCTCACCGTCGAAGACTGCGCCAAGTCGTTCCGTGTCAATTTGGACGGCACCGTCAATTGCATCGTGCCCGTGCTCAAGGCGATGGGCCCGCGTCGGCGTGGCCAGATCGCGGTGGTGTCGTCGGTCGCCGGCTATCGCGGCTTGCCGACCTCGGCGGCCTATGGTGCGACCAAGGCGGGGCTGCATAATTTTTGTGAGAGCCTCAAGTTCGACACCGACAACATGGGCATCAAGCTGCAGGTGGTGAACCCCGGCTTCGTGGAAACACCGGCCACGGCGACCAACCCGTTCCCCATGCCCCACCTGATGAAGGTGGATGCCGCCGCGCGGCGGCTGGCGGAGGGGCTGTTTAACGATAACTATGAAATCACCTTCCCGCGCCGCTTCACCTGGCAGCTGAAGGCGCTGTCGATCCTGCCCTACGGCCTCTACAACGCCATGATCTCCCGCTCGACCGGCTGGCGCGGCAAAACCGATTGATCCGCCCGGCGGGTTGCGTCGATCGATTGACCCAACTTTTGACATTCCCGCAGTCGTCTCACGCCGCCATACGCAAAGGGCCCCGCCAGAATGGTGGGGCCTTGCGCGTTCTGAGCTGGAAAACCGACCACCGCCGATCGACTGCCGCGGCTGGCCTGTCATGCTTGACGAAACGTAACCGTCAAATATAAGCGCACAGAGCTGTTACACGTCGTCGTGCCCTCGGCACCGGGAGAATCCCCCCATGTCGTCTCGGATTGTTCGCGTGCTCGCGGGCCTTGTTCTCTGGCTCTCGGGCGCGCTGTGGGGGGCTTTGGCCCAGACGCCGACCACGACAACCGTGACAACGTCGCCAAGTCCCACGCTCTATGGTGTGCCATTCACGTTGGTCGCCAATGTGACCTCGCCGGGTAACGCAGCCACCGGCGAGGTTTTTTTCTACTTTGACCACTTCTTTGTCGGAACGGGCACGCTCACCGCTGGAACCGCGTCATTCGCGATGGGGCCATGGACCGGCTCACCGAGCCTCGCGCCCGTCGTCGGCACTCACGTGGTGCGGGCGCAATACGCGGGCGACGTCGACTACGCTGGCTCTACTTCGGTCGACCATGAGCATGTCGTGCAAGGCAGCGAGCCGGCCTCGATCACACTGACGCGGTCGCCCAATTCATCGACGACGCTCGGTCAGGCGCTCAGTCTGACGGCCACCGTCACGGGATCGCCGACGCCTACGGGCACTGTCGACTTCTTCGCAGGCACAACGAGGCTGAGTTCGACGGCGCTGAGCAACGGCGTTGCCACGATCATCACGACCGACCTTGACGCCGGGACCCACGCCCTGACGGCGAGATATAATGGCAACCCTGACTTCCAGGCCGTGACCTCAAGCGTGCTCAGTCATACGGTCCTCAACGCGAAGGTCACACCAACTGTCAGCTTGACGGCCTCGCCTGCCGGCTCTTCGGCGGCGGGAGCCCCCGTGGAGTTCACCGCGCGCGTGAGCGGCAACCCATCGGGCGTCGTCACGTTTCGCAAGGGGTCAGCCACTTTGCGCACGGTGAGCCTGTCTGGCGGGGTCGCAAAGATGCAAGTTGCCAACTTGCCGGTCGGCACGCACGCAATCCGGGCGACTTACAACGGCAATTTGACGACAAACACAGCGACGTCCCCGACGCTCAATCACACGGTCAAAGCGGCAACCCGGACCACGCTGTCGACAAGCGCCACCATGGTCAAGCCAGGCACATCGGTGACGCTGACGGCCACAGTGGCCAAGGTGTCAACGTCGAGCGCGGCCTTGACCGGGCGTGTCGCGTTCTTGCGTGGCGCGACGACGTTGAGCGTGGTCAATCTCGTCAACGGCAAGGCGACGCTGACCACGACGCTGCCGGTCGGTCAGCATGAAATCCGAACGGTTTATTCGGGAAGCACGACCTTCGGCGCCTCTGAGGCTGCCGTGCGAACCATTGAGGTTGGCTATGCGCGCGGCACCGAATTCCGTGTCAGCGTGGCAACCCAATTCGATCAGAAAAGCCCGTCCGTCACACCGCTCGACGATCACGCGGTCGCGGTGTGGATGGGCCAGACCCGATCGGGCGGTCCCTATGGCCTATTCGCGCGCCTTTTCGACGAAGGTGGGCTACCCGATGGTGGTGAGTTCACTGTCGCCCAACCGGTCGCGAGCTTGGACAAGCCGGTCATCACCCGCATGGCTGCAACCCGTTACGCCGTGGCGTGGGAGATGAGCACGAGCGTTGCCAATGGCATGGATATCTACGTCCGTTTGTACAATGGCCGCACCCCACTCGGCGCCGCGGTTCGGGTCAACACCTTGACGCCGGGCGATCAGGTCAACCCAGCCGTCTTCCAAGCGGACGGCAACTTGATTGTCGTTTGGCAATCGTTCAACACCGCGCGCACAAAGTCTCAGATTTACGCGCGGATTTATAAGTCCGATGCCACGGCCCTTGGCCCGGAGTTTCGGGTTCACGACACGTATCTGACTGAGACCGCCTATGCGCCGACCGGGACGCGTTTGATCGGAGCTATCCTCAATATCCCCAAGGATTCAGGCTTCGTCGTCGGCTGGCTTAGGGGAGGCCCGGGTTTGTCGGCGACGCCCATGGCGCAGCGCTTTGGACTGAGCGGTGTTCGCGACGGTGCGCCGGTGGCGTTGGCGGCCCGTAGCGATGTTCGCGATCTGACGTTGACCGCGCTGCCATTAAACCAGTTCGTTGCCTCATGGGCGGCGCTAAAGGGCAATCCGGCTCATTGGGATGTGATGAC
>CALSBD010000229.1:0-5844 GCA_943373055.1 Rhizobium sp. Q54 | reverse complement strand
GATGGGTCCCTTCATGGCCCGCACCATTGGCGACCAACAAAACCCCGAGGTCGCCGAACTGCAGGCGGTGATCGTTCTGTTGGTAGCCGGCCTGGCTGGCCTTTTGTATCTGCTGGCGATCGTGCGTCGGGGGGCCACGTCGTGAGGATGGCCCGTCAACCCCTTCCCGTTGTCGGGCTTGGCATCGCGGCCGCGATGATCATCGTGATGTTGGGGCCAATCCTGACCGTGATGATCTGGGCCTTCGCTGAGCAGTGGCGCTATCCGAACCTGTTGCCGACCCAGTGGGGCTTTCGCTTTTGGCGCCAGGTTTTCTCGCGCGAAAGCGTGCTGGCCGCGATCTCAACCTCGTTGGTCATTGCCTTGACCTCGACGACCCTGTGCGCGCTGATCTGTTGGCCCGCTGCGTATGCCTTTGCCCGGCTCAAGTTTGCCGGACGACAAGCGATCCTGTTTTCCTTCCTCGCGGTTCAAGCGTTCCCCAAGTTCGCCATCGTCATTGCCGTCGCCGTCATTTTTTTGCGGCTTGATCTCGTGGGCACCATGACGGGCGTGATCATCGCGCAGCTGATGAGCGGGCTTTTGTACATGATCTGGATACCGGCCGCCGCTTTCCGGTCGGTGCCGGCCGCTCTTGAGGAAGCCGCCTTTGACCTGGGGGCGTCTCGACTTCGGGTGTTTTGGGAAGTGACTTTGCCGCAGGCGCTGCCCGCCCTCGTCGCGTCCTACATCTTTGCGTTTGTCGCGATCCTGTTCGAGGTTGAGATCGGGCTTTTGATCGGCGCTCCCCACGTCAACACCATGCCGGTCTTGATGATGCAGCTGTCCGCCCAAGTCGTCGTGCAGCAAGCGGCTGTTTTGTGCGTCGTCATTTGGGTGCCTTGCTTCGTCCTGCTTCTGTTGTCGCGCCGGTTGATGAGCGCGGACCGCATCGCTCAAGGCATGGGGGCCTGAATGCTTCTGGTGCGTGACCTCACAAAACGCTTCGGCGCCACGCGAGCGGTCGACACCGTCACGCTTGAGGTGGCCGAAGGGGAGCTTGTGTGCCTGTTGGGACCCAGCGGCTGTGGAAAGTCGACCCTGCTGCGCATGGTCGCCGGCCTCACATCCGCCGACGACGGCGCCATTGTCATTGACGGCGCCGATGTGACGGCACAACCGGCCAACCGCCGACCGACCGCAATGGTCTTTCAAAGTCATGCGCTCTGGCCCCACATGACTGCGGAACGCAACATCGGCTTCGGCCTGCGCGTCCGCGGCGTCCCCGGCGACGCCCAGCGCGCGCGCATTGCCGCCGCCCTTGATCTGGTCGGCCTCGCCGGCTTCGAGAGGCGCTATCCAGGCGAGATGTCCGGCGGCCAGGCGCAGCGCGTGGCGTTGGCGCGCTGCCTGGTGGTGGAACCGCGCGTCTTGCTAATGGACGAGCCGTTCAGCGCGCTCGACGCCCATTTGCGCAAGCGACTGCGCGAGGATCTCAAAGCCCTGCAACAGCGCTTGGGGCTGACGACGCTGTTCGTCACCCATGATCAAGACGAGGCGATGGAGCTCGCCGATCGTATCGCCGTGATGCGCGAGGGACGCATCGAACAGGTCGATCCACCCAGCGAGATCTACCTGAACCCCCGCACCTTGCATGTGGCCCGCTTCATCGGCGGCATGAACGAGACCGAAGTCGCCCTACGGGAGGGCCACGCCACCTGGCATGGCATCAGCTTGCCGCTGGGCGCGCCCACGGGCACCTATCGCGGGCTCAGCCGGCCGGAAGACCTGGAAACCTCACCCAGCGGGGCGCCGTTTCGGGTCGAGCGATCGGTCGATCTGGGGGCGGCGATCCGGCTTCAAATGCGCTCCAGCAACGGCGATCCCGTGAGCTGGGTCACCGCGCGCGCGGCCGCGCCCGATGTCGGAACCACCGTCTCGCTGTGGCCGCGACGGCTGTTGCTGTATCAAAACGACCAGTTGGTCAGTGCCGCAACACCTCACCTCGATCCCGCGCTTTGAGCGCCAGCGCCTGAAGGAAAGCTGCCCCCTATGACACTCCAGTTTGACGGCGAACTCACCCAAGCCGATCACAAGCAGCACACGCCGCTGCGCTTTACCGTGCCAGAAGGCGTGGGTCGGTTGGACTGCCGGTTTGAGTGGGGCCCGTATCGGGCCGAGGGCGCACTGTTCGACAACCTTCTGACCTTAAGCCTGTTCGGTCCCAATGGCGCGCGCGGCGTGCGCCATAATTGTGGGTATGAGCTGAGCTTTTTCGTCGAAGCCGGCCAGGCCACGCCAGGCTATCAGCGCGGGGTGATCGAGCCGGGCGAGTGGATGGTCACCATTGATGGATTCCGCATTCTGGGCCCCGATCCCATCCGCTACCGCCTGTCGGTCGTGTTTTCCGACGCCGCGGCGCACGAGGCTTTCCCCTTGCCGCCGCCCGCCGTGCCCGATCGCGGAGCGGGGTGGTACAAGGGCGATCTCCATGCCCATTCGGACCATTCCGACGCAAGTTGGACCGTGGCCGAGTGGGCCGCGTGGGCCCGGCGCCGCGGACTCGACTTCGCGGTTTTGTCTGATCACAACACCGTCTCCCAGCACGAAGACGCGCTTGGGCACGGCGGTGCCGATCTATTGGTAATCGGCGGCAATGAGCTGACAACCCACTATGGGCACGCGCTCACGGTCGGCCTCACGGACTGGCAAGAGTGGCGCGCCGGCTCCTGGCCCGGCGTCACCATGCCTGACATTGCGATTGACGTGATGGGCAAGGGTGGCCTGTTCGTGATTGCCCACCCGGAAGCCCCAGGCGATCCGGCCTGCACGGGTTGCCACTGGGACTTCGCCGACATGCGTCCCGGCCCTGCCCGTCTCGTGGAGATCTGGAACGGCGGCCCGTGGAGCGACTACAACGAAGACGGCTTGGCGCTTTATCGCAGCTGGCTTGACCAAGGTCATCGCCTGCGGGCGACCGCCGGGACCGACATTCACGGTCCGACCGACGACGCCGTTCTGGTGGGGTTCAATCACGTCTTCGCCGATCAGTTCACCAAGGAGGCCCTGCTTGCGGCGGTCGCGCGGGGCGAAAACTACCTCTCGTCCGGACCAAGCCTCGTTCTGCTTGCCTTCGGCGAGGATGGCGCCACGGCCCCCATGGGCGGCGAGCTTGCCAATGCCAATCGCGCGGTTGTGAACTGGCATGGGGCCGACGGGCCGCTGACCTTGCGCATCGTCTGCGGCACCAGCGCGGTGCGATTTGAAAGCGAAGTCGCGGCCGAGGGTCGGCTCGAGCTCCCCCTCTCGCCCCGCGACCACTGGATCATGGCCGAACTGCGCGACGCCGACGGCCACATCCGCGCGGTCACGAACCCGATCTTCCTGGGGGATGGGTCCGAGGCCTCGTGAGGTCCACCCTCGTCAAACACCCACGCGCCCCCACCAAGCTGCGGACCCACCCAAAAGGGCCCGCGGCTTCGCGCCCAAGCCTTAGGTCCGGGCGCTGGCGGCGAAAAAGGGGGGACCAGTTCGTCGTGCAAGAGCATGTAAATCCAAAACGATAAGAGCGAAATGTGACTTCGTATCATCTATTCGAGGAGCCGGTTTCCACATCTTGGCATGATGCGCCAGTAGAGGCCCACGAAGGGCAGAGGACCGGCGAATATTGAGCGTGATTGACGACGGATGATCCCGTCGAAATGTATGGGAGAGCCCGCGGTGAACGGGGGTTAGGGGCTGATGCCCTGGCCGTCCCTTCACGGCAGGCGTCAATCCAACGCTCTCAAGATTCCAAACACCACGACCAGCCGCCCGGCCCGCCTTCTAAAACCCGTCACCCCACCACCAGCGTCCACGCCACGCCGAGCGCTGCCATGATGGCGACCGTTGTCATCACGCCGCGGTGGGCGATGAACAGGATGGCGAAGGCAATCACGGTGAGGGTGAGGGCCTTAAGGTCGAGGGTGGCGAGCGACAAGCTGGGCACCTGAATGGGCCCCCAGGCGACGAGCGTGACGGAGCCGAACAGAACGTTGAGCGCGAACCACAGGCTCACGAAGGCCAGCACGCCGGTGACGGCGGCCGAGATGCCGCGAAGCGCGCCGGTGATCGCCGCGATGCGCTGCAACCGGTCAACGAACGGCGCGCCGGCGAAAATCCACAAGAACGACGGCGCGAACGTGGCCCAGGTGGCCATCAGACTTGCCATGAGCGCCATCATCAGCGGCGACAGCGGCGCGGGCGTGCCGTGGCCGGCGATGAAGGCGACGAACTGGTTGACCAGGATGGTCGGCCCCGGCGTGGTCTCAGCGAGGCCAAGGCCGTCAATCATTTGTGGCGTGGTCACCCAGCCCATTTGCACGGCCTCTTGCGTGAGGTAGGCGAGCACCGCATAGGCGCCGCCGAACGTCACCACCGCCAGCTTGGAAAAGAACAAGCCAATATCGACAAGAAGATGCCCGCCGCCCAGCACGAGCGCGGCGACCGCGATCGGTGCCCACCACGCCGCCAGGCACCACGCCGCAGCCTTGAACGCGCCCGCCGCGGTGCCCGTCGGCTTGACCGCCGCCGTCGGCGTCGCAACCCCGCCAATCAACGCCGGCGCGCGATAGGCAAGGGCGGCACCAATCGCGCCCGCGGCGATGATGGCGATCGGGAAGGGAACTTGGAGGAAAAACAGCGCGATGAAGACCGCAACCGCGAGTGAGACAAGCACCGGCGTGTCGAGCGATTTCTTGGCGATCTTAAGAAGTGCGTGGACGACGATCGCCAACACCGCGGCCTTGATGCCGTCGAAGGCGCCATCAAGTGCCGGCAAGTGCGACCCAAGGACATAAAGCACACTTAACGCGGCGATCGCCAAGGCACCGGGCAAAATGAACAAGATGCCCGCGATCAGCCCACCGCGCACACCATGGAGAAGCCAACCGACATAGGTGGCAAGCTGCTGCGCCTCCGGACCGGGCAACAGCATGCAATAGCTCAAGGCGTGGCGAAACCGCGCCTCGTCGAGCCAGCGCTTCTCCTCAACGATCACCTTGTGCATCAGCGCGATCTGCGCCGCCGCGCCGCCAAACGACACAAGCCCGATCTTCAAGAACGCGCCGGTCAGCTCCCCCAAGGACACGGGCGCCGCCTGCGATGGCGCGGGCGCGGCAGACGACGACGCTGAGGGGGAAAGGGTCACGGGTGACATCCTGTCAAGGCAGTGGGGCGGGCACGGCTATTTGAGCCATCACCGCTTATCCATGACGGCGAGATGACGCCCGCGGTCGGGAAATCAACCCGATCACGTGGAAATAACGATGCGTCGATAAAGATGCCACGTGGCATGGCCGAGTACCGGCAACACAACGAGGAGCCCCAGGAACGCGGCCAAAAGCGCGATAAACAGCACCGCGGCCGTGATCAACCCCCAGCCGATCATCACCTTCGGACTGGCCACCACAGCCTTCACCGAGGTGATCATCGCGGTGATGAAATCGCGGTCTTGACCGAGCAGCAGCGGAAACGACACGACGGTGAGCGAAAACAAAATCACCGCCAACACCGCGCCCCACAGCGTGCCCACGCCCAGGAACGTCAGACCCTCGCGGGTGGTGAACAGCGTCTGCCACAGATCCGCCCCCGGCACCGCCGAGATGCCGAACGTGAAGGCAAACAGCATGCGCGCCTGATAGATCCACACCACGAACGCAAACACCGACACCAGCGCCATCCAGCCGAGCTCGCGCTTGCCCTGGCCGAACACACACGTCAGCACCGCGGCAAACGACAACGGTTCACCCAGCTCGCGCCGCCGGCTCACCTCATAGAGCCCGACCGCCGCGAACGGTCCAATCAGCGCAAAGCCGGCCGCCATCG